>DATNNY010000306.1:0-4503 GCA_035601635.1 Pyrinomonadaceae bacterium | reverse complement strand
CAAACGGGAACGGCGTAGAGATATCAAATTGAGACCACAGGACATCATTCGGAAGAAACGTGATGGCGGAGAACTCTCGACGGAGGAAATCGAGTTCTTTGTTCGTGGCGTGACCAGCGGAGAGGTTGCTGACTATCAAAGCACCGCGCTGCTGATGGCGATCTTTCTGAACGGCATGACTGATGCCGAACAGTCGGCACTGACGAATTCGATGCTGCATTCCGGAGATATTCTCGACTTCTCAGACATTCCCAAACCAAAAGCCGACAAACATTCGACCGGTGGCGTCGGCGACAAAACGTCTTTGTTGATTGCGCCTCTGGCTGCGGCCGCCGGCATTTGCGTGCCGATGATTTCCGGGCGCGGCCTGGGCCATACGGGCGGCACGCTTGATAAACTGGAATCGATTCCCGGCTATCGAGTCAATCTCTCGCTTAAGGAATTTCGCGCGGTACTCGATCGTTGTGGTTTTGCCATGAATGGACAGACCGCCGAGATCGCGCCGGCCGATCGCAAGCTTTATGCGCTGCGCGACTCGACTGCGACTGTCGAAGCTATTCCCCTGATCGTCGCGTCGATCATTTCCAAAAAAGGCGCAGCGGGTCTGGACGCGATGGTCATCGACGTCAAGACTGGATCAGGCGCGTTCATGCGCGAACACGATCGAGCAACGGAATTGGCCCGCGCGCTCGTCAAGACTGGTAACGCGCTCGGCGTGCGATCGCAGGCGCTGATCACGGACATGAACCAACCATTGGGCCAGGCGGTCGGGAATTCGGTCGAGGTGCTGGAATGCATCGAATTATTGCGCGGAGAAATCAAAGCAGGCGCGCGGCCGGTGCTCGATCTCTCGATTGAACTGGCGGCCCGCATGGTGATGCTGGTCGAACTCGAACCATCTATCGACGCGGCCCGCGAACTGATAAAGCGCGTTTATGAATCAGGCGCCGCCCTGGAATGTTTTCGTGCGAATGTCGAAGCGCAAGGCGGCGACCCGCGCGTCTGCGACGAGCCCGCAAAGATTCTGCCGTTGACAGAGAACTCGTTTGAGGTAGAATCCCCGCGCCCCGGTTTTGTCATCAAAGTCGACACGGAAGAAATTGGAAATGCGATTGCCGAAGCCGGCGGCGGGCGGGTGCGCATCGAAGATCAAATCGATCCGTCGGTAGGATTTATCGCCGACGTTAAGATCGGCGATCGCATTCAATCGGGTGATCCGATCGGAACAGTGTTTTCCGCAAATGTTGAGCGAGGCCAGCGGGCCGCGAAGCGAATCTCGGCCGCGTACGAAATCGGAGATGAACATCCGCCGGAATTGCCGTCATTGATTAAGGAAGTGATCGAGTAGAAAAGTTCGGAGTTCCGCCTTCAGGCGGAAGTTCCCGGAGAGCCGCCTAAAGGCGGAACTCCAAACGGTGAGCAAAAATGAAGTCGAAAGTTCTGCTTGCATTAATCGTCTTATCTTCACTCATCTTCGCCGGTCAGGCCTGCAACCGCGGGCTTTATGGCGCGGATGACAAATCCAAAATTCACGTCGGCATCGTCTTTGACATCGGCGGTAAAGACGATCGTTCCTTCAATGCGGCCGCCTGGGCCGGAGTGAAATGCGCTGAGCTGGGAACTTTGCCGGATGGCAAGACGAGTTGTGGAAAGCCGGCCCTGGAAATCGTGCTCCGCGATGTCGAACCCGGCAATCCAACTTCGATCGAACCGGCGATGCGCGCGTTTGCCGAGCGCAGTTATGATTTGATTATTGGGGTCGGTTTTGCTCAGGGACCGATTATGCAAGCCGTCGCCGACGATTATCCTAACCTTCGTTTTGCGATCATCGATGGAGTGATTTTTGAAAAGGACGGTAAGACACCCAAGTCCAATGTGGCCTCGCTCGTATTCAAAGAGCACGAAGGATCGTATTTGGTCGGAATCATCGCCGCGAAGACGACTAAATCGAACGTCCTCGGGTTTATCGGCGGCATGGACATTGGCTTAATCCATCGCTTTGAAAAGGGATTTGAGGAAGGCGCGAAGTCGGTGAATCCCAACATCCAGATCATCCAGAACTACGTCGGCGTCACCGACGCTGCCTGGAACAATCCTGGTAAGGGCAAGGAGATAGCTCTGGCCCAAATCGGCAAAGGCGCTGATGTGATCTTTACCGCGGCTGGTAATTCAGGACTGGGCGCCTTCGACGCGGTCGAGCAATACGGAATGGTGAATGGCCGGGCAACGCATTTTGTGATCGGTGTCGATTCGAATCAAAACGGCGTGAAGCCCGGATATGTGCTGACGAGCATGGTAAAGCGTGTGGATAACGCGGTCTATAACATCGTCAAGGAAGTTGCTGGAGGACAATTCAAAGGCGGGTTCCACGTTTTTGGACTCGAGAGTGACGGCGTCGGCTATGTGATCGACCAATACAACAAGGATCTGGTTTCACCGGAAGCGATTCAAGCGGCTGAAGAAGCAAAGAAGAAAATCATTGCCGGACAAATCAAAGTCACGGACGCAATGCTGAACTAGCTGGGAGTGCGGACGTCCGGTCCGCATGGCGTGCTCAGCACGTTCACAACTTTTCGCGCCGCGCGCTCAGTGCGGACAAGATGTCCGCCCTCCAATCAGATGCTCGAACTGAGAAACATCACTAAAACGTTCGGCGCCGTTTTGGCAAACGATCGCGTCAGCATCAAGGTCGAGCCCGGGACCATTCACGCCATCGTGGGTGAGAACGGCGCCGGCAAATCGACCGCGATGCGGATCGCCTATGGCTTCTACACGGCCGACAGCGGTGAGATCCTGATCGCCGGCCAGGTGCGCGACATTCGCACGCCCCACGACGCGATTGCCCTGGGAGTCGGCATGGTTCATCAACACTTCATGCTGGTTGAACCGATGACCGTGGCTGAGAACATCGTGCTGGGCGCCGAGCCCGGAAACGCAGCGTCTCTGGATCTGCGCAAAGCCGCGGAGGAAATTCGCAAAGTCTCTGACGAGTTCAAGCTGTCTGTCGATCCGAATGCGACGATAGAAACTCTTTCGGTGGGCCAGCAACAGCGGGTTGAGTTGCTCAAAGCGCTCTATCGCCGGGCGCAGTTATTGATTCTGGACGAGCCAACTGCAGTGCTGACACCACAGGAAGTTGAAGAGTTTTTCGCTATCCTGCGCGGCATGCGCGACCAGGGCAAGACGATCGTGATCATCACTCACAAGCTTTCAGAAGTGCTCGCGATTTCAGACAACGTTACGGTCATGCGCGATGGCCGCGTGGTTGGCGATGTAAAGACCAGCGCCACCAATGCGGCTGAACTCGCGCGTCTGATGGTGGGGCGCGAAGTATTGCTGCGAGTCGAGAAGCCTGACGCAAAACCGGGCGCTTCCCTGGTTTCTCTGCGCGATTTTTCGATCTCCGGGCGTGATGGGACGAAACGGGTGGATAAGGTTTCCTTCGAAGTGCGGGCCGGCGAAATCGTCGGGGTGGCCGGCGTTGAAGGCAACGGCCAGACTGAATTAATTGAAGCGCTGGCGGGACTGATACCCGCCGCTTACGTATCCGGGTCCATTTCTTTTGAGGGGCGGGACATCACCAGATTGGATGCGCGAGCCAGAAAAGAACTGGGCATCGCGCACGTGCCCGAAGATCGACATCGGCGCGGACTGCTGTTGGATTTCAGCCTGGCCGAGAACACGATCCTTGGGGTTCATTACCGAAAGCCTGCCGTCAGTGGTCCCGGCCTGGTCTTCTTAAATCAAAACGGAATTCAGCGCCGTACCGAACAGGTGATCCGTGACTTTGATGTGCGCCCACCGAATCCTGATCTGCCGGCGCGGGCCCTTTCAGGCGGCAATCAACAGAAGCTAATCATCGGCCGGGAATTCGAACTCCCGCCAAAATTGCTGCTGGTCTCTCAGCCTACTCGCGGCGTGGACATCGGCGCGATCGAATTCATTCATCGAAAAATTGTCGAGATGCGCGATGCCGGTTGCGCCGTCTTACTCGTTTCGGCAGAGTTGGAAGAGGTAACCGGTTTGTCGGATCGGTTGCTGGTGATTCATGACGGTAAGATCGTGGGCGAAGTCGATCCAAAGGTTACCAGCAACGAAGAGATTGGATTGATGATGACGGGTGGGCATCGATGATTCCTGGTTTTTGATTTTACCTCCGTGTTCTGCGTGTCTCCGTGATGGGTTAGGGATTTGATGAACCACGGAGAACACGGAGAGAAGAAAAGAATGAAACTCTATCGCGAAATTCTATTCCCGCTGATTGCCGTGGTGGCGGCCTTTATCGTCGGCGGCATCGTCGTTTTGCTGATCGGCGACAGTCCAATTCAGACTTACCGTCTGCTGATTGGCAGCGCCTTCTCATGGCCGGACGGAATCGGCTACACGCTTTTTTATGCGACGCCGCTGATCTTCACAGGGCTCGCGGTAACGGTGGCCTTTCGCTGCGGACTGTTGAATATCGGTGCGGAAGGACAGCTTTACATCGGAGCATTTGCTGCCGCG
>DATNNY010000305.1:0-8408 GCA_035601635.1 Pyrinomonadaceae bacterium | reverse complement strand
CCTCTCAGTAATCGGTACAGAACCCCGAGCGGTAGCGAGGGGATGCCAGACTCGTCTTTGAAGATGAAGGAAAGAATGGTCAATAGACTCCGAAGTTGGATGCACCCGGTCGCTATCGCGCCCGGTTCTGAAACCTCGCCTTCCGCGAGCTCATTCAATCATCCCTGCGAACTGGCCCTGGTGGAGCTTAGTAAGGGCATTGAATCATCGTCATCATCCAATTTTGTTTCAGCTCCAACCAATTCCGGAAACAATCCACCCTCATCAAGACTCAGCGCTCGGGTCGACTTATCAATTGGCTCGAGCACTTCGATCTCTTCGCCGGCTATTGCTCCGCGTTCTTTAAACTTGCGCGCGGTGACCAGCACCCGCGCTTCGAGCGATCCAACGCCCTTGTTATAAGACTCGAGCGCGCGGTCGAGGTTCTTGCCGATATCGGAAAAATACTCGGTGAATTTACGAAGACGGTCATACAAGTCCTTGCCGAGCTTGCTGACTTCCTGCGCGTTCGCGGCCATCTGCTCCTGCCGCCATCCGTAGGAAACGGCTTTCAGCAACGCAATCAGAGTAGTCGGCGTCGCAATGATCACGCCCTGGTTCACACCGTCTTCGATCAATTTCGGATCGTGCTCCAAGGCCGCACTGTAAAAGTTTTCACCCGGCAGAAACAGCAGCACAAATTCGGGAGTAGGCTGCACCGTCTCCCAATAAGACTTCTTGCTCAACTGACCGATGTGCGCGCGCACCAGACGCGCATGGTCCTTGAGTCTCTCAACTCGTACGACGTCGTCGGTCGTCGAAATCGATTCGTAGAAAGCGTCGAAGGGCACCTTCGCGTCGACGACGATTGTGCGACCACCGGGTAAGCGAACGATCACATCGGGACGTATCCGGCCATCTTCGCCGGTCACCGTTTCCTGCTCGGTAAAGTCGCAATACTGGAGCATCCCGGCGAGTTCGACCACACGGCGCAACTGGATCTCTCCCCAGCGCCCGCGAATGTGCGGGGTGCGCAGGGCCTTAACGAGGTTACCAGTTTCGGATTGGAGTTGCAGTTGCGATGTCGCCAGCGCTCGGACTTGTTCGCGAAGTTCAGAATAAGCACCGGCGCGAGCTTTCTCCATCTCACCAATCTTGCCGTCTACCCTCTGCAGAGATTCTTTCAAAGGCTGGACGAGCTGATCGATGGCCCGTTGCCTGAGTTCGAGATCTCCTTTGGCGCTCGTCTGGAACTTTTCCAGCGTTGCCCGCGCCAGATCAAGAAAGGATTGGTTGTTGTCTTTCAGCGCGTCGCGCGACAGTGCTTTGAACTTTTCGGAAAGTTCCCCGGCGGCCTGCTTGAACGATTCTGAACGTTCCTGAGCAGCGCGACGCTCGCCTTCGACCTGGGCCTTCAGATTTGCGTTGTCCTCTCGCAGTTGCTCGCGCCGGGCGACTTCCTTGTCGCACGACTGTTGCAACTTCTGCACTTCCTGATCTCTGGCCGTCAGACGCTCTTGCAGGGCAGCAACCTGAGTCGCACTGTCGGCGTGGCCCTTTTCATAATTCCGTTGCGACTGAGCACGCAGAAGCAGCCACACGACGACTGCGCCGACAACAATGCCGGAAAAGATCATCACTACTGGAATCAAACTGTCCATAACTTTTACAGTTTATCAGAGTCTGTTTCGGAAATGAAACAGCGTCGCAGAGACGGAAATAGGATCGGTCCACAGATTACGCAGATTACACCGATTAAGAGCAGGCAAACCTTAGTATTCAGCCGCTCGCTGCGTTTTGAACTGAGAAATCTGCGTAATCTGTGGATCTCATCAACGCCCGAAGCACGCGATCAAGCGCTCGTAGACTCTGCGCGTGACACGTACATCGTTCAGGTTGTATTCGCGAATCTCGGCGAGCCGGCCGGCCTGATAGAGATCGAAGACCTTGCTGCCTTCGACTTCGCCGGTCTTGCTCGATTCAATTCCCAAAGCCCAGGCAATGTCGTCGAGACCGACGCGGTTGCGACTGCCGAGCCACCACCCCTTCATCGTATCGAACACTCCCCGCACGTTGTATTCGCCCAGGTTGATCGGAGGCCGGGCGGGGATGTTATTCACCAGGCAGCGTTGATAGATAAACGGCAAGTCAAAACCGATAATGTTGTGGCCGACGACTTCATCGCACTCCAGATCAAAATCGGAGATTAGGGAAAGGAAGTCGCGCAGCGCCTGCGCCTCCTCGTGTTCGTTACCTTCCTGATCGATTCCGAACGCGTGCTCGCTCTGATCCGACGTCAGACCTTCGATCTCAAAACCGGGAATCGGTCCCACGTGCACCGCGATTGATAAGACGCGACCAGAGGTGGCATTCAGCGAACCCAATTGATAGACCCTCTCTTCCTCGGCCGCGATGTCCTCCAGATATCTCTGCTGCTGCTCGAGCCGCATATAGCCGAGCTTCAGATCTTTTTCCAGCTTCGGCCCAACGCGGTCGCGAAAACCGGGCAGCGCCAGCGTCTCAATATCCAGAGTGAAAGCACGTGGCAAAGACGGATCACAACCGAGGTATTCGCGATATTGATCGATCTTTATCGGCTTGTAGTCCGAGACGATGAATTGCGAACGATCCTGAAAGGGTTCAAGTTTTCCCGTCACGCCCCATAATCCGGGCTTGAGATCTTCACGGCCTTCGAGAACTTCAGCCCAAATCTTCAGGGCCAGGCTGCCGGTGGTGTTGCGCGCGCTGGCATCACGAAACGGCTTGCCCTGTTGAGTGCGCCGCTCGCGGACGGAAGTCACCGCCACCATCAACCACACTTCTTCAGAGAATGGGAGTTCGGGAATGGGGATGTTGCCCTTCATAAGTTAATCACGGATTGGGACCGACGACCAACATTTTCCATTTTCCATTTGTCGTTTGCGAACTCAGTTTGGAAGTACAACTTTCAAAGACAATACAACTCAGCATCGAACCGACGTTTCGGGAAGAGGCGCGCCTAAAACCGCCTTTGCCAGATACCGCGAAGCGGTTATGTCTCAAAGCCCAGGGTTGCTTCAACCCTGGGTAAGCAAGTGGACAGATTCTCAACCCGGAACGGGTTGCGCCAATTGGACGCAACCGCGACGCGGTTGAATTACAATGCAATTCTGTAACCCAGGGTTGCCGCGGCTGCAACCCTGGGCTTTGGGACATTACCGCTTCGCGGTATCACTACTGTTCGTATTGTCCAGAGTTGCATTCTCAAACTTGAATCCACAAATGACAGACGGGAAAAGGAATCTCTTTTAGCTCACAAAGTCGGAGATAACTTCATCAAAGCCTGGCCGGATAAAGTCGCGGGCGTATGGGAACACTTGTTCGGTCATGCGTCTCAAACGCTCGAGCTCAAGCAGCATCGGGTTAATCGAATCGGCTTTTTCCGGCAGTGAGCTCTGCATCAAGCGCCAGGCACTGGATGACCGATCGACAGCGATCAGCGCAATTTTGGCCGAGCCATCCGAATCATTACCGCCGCCGCCGAATTGTAATTCGTCTTCGTCAAGTTCGTTATCTTTAATGGCATCGTCAACCGCCGAGGTGCCCTCTATGATCTTATCATCGAGGCCCATTAAGGCCCGATAGACTTTTGCCGCGGCAAAGAACTGGTACCAGCGAATTACTTCGATTGCGTCGCCGATGTCGACGTCGTCTTCCATGTTCTTTGACTTACCGTTAGTGTCGTCATGCACGCTTTCCTCGGCGGGAAATTCCTCGGTAAACCATCGTTCGACCATCTCGGCATAACGTCGCGCTGACAGTGAAAGCTCGTGTTGCTTCGCGTCCTGCCGGTGTTGCTCTCGGTCGACCAGGTCGACTTCGGCCTCGAATGTTTCCCGGTCCAGGCCTGCTTCTTCAGCTAATTCCAGGATCATGTCATGCGCTTCCTGGAAGATGGACTCCATGCGGCTCCAAAACTTTGCGCTGTTGATATCATGGGCTTCCGGATCGGCAGACATCTCGTCGGCCTGTTCGGTGGCATACACCAGACAGCGTGTTGTGAGAGGGCACCGCTCGCACCAACGATCACAATAGTTATAAATGCCCGAGATGAAATCCCGGCTTCCGGCAAGTTCTCGTAGTGCACTCTTACGCATGATGTTTGATGACTTTACTGGAAAGCTTCTCGCAACGACAGGTACGCGGGCCCACAGTACGTAACCGGCAACAACACAAACTCGTCATCGGTGACGGGCATTGTAATGTATTATCGCTACTGTCACCATGACAACCTCCAACTCTGGTAAAAAGATCGCACTGGCCGAAGCGCTGGGTCGTTTGCCTGGTCTCCAGGGCGAACTCTCAGTCGGCGTTTTCGAACATGGGTCGCTGGTGGTGAAGTTGTACGCACCGCGTGGACATGACGACCAAAGACCGCATTCGCGTGACGAGGTCTACGTGGTGGCCCGCGGCGGTGGAGAGTTTGTCGGTGACGGAGTTCGCCACGGCTGCGGCCCTCACGATGTCTTATTCGCTGCCGCGGGCGTCGAGCACCGCTTTGAAAATTTTACCGATGATTTCGCAGTCTGGGTCTTTTTCTATGGGCCGGAAGGCGGCGAGGTAGATTAAGATTAAGGGAAGTAGCCACAGATTTACATGGATTCTCGCTGATAAGAGCGTTGAAATAAAGATCCCGTCCGGCGTCAGCTAGGGGATGTGTGTTGCTGGCCCTCGGGTCGTGATGCGGGGCACTAGCCCGACCGTCAGGGAGGGCTCAATTAATGCCACTCGGAGCCCTTCCTGACGGTCGGGCTAATGCCCCGGAGACTAGCAACAGACCGTTAACCCGCGACCCGGCGGCGGCAGCCCTACGGCGATTGGGAGTTCGAAGTAAAAGACCCCAACGGCTATGTATTGGTTTTCAGCGAACTGATTCCATGAAGCAATCTCGCCATTATTCAAAGTTAGCTGATCTCGGAGTGATTCTGATCGTCGCCGCACTCTATTTTCTGGCGGCAAAACTCGGTCTGTCGCTAGCGTCACTCAACGCCAGCGTCTCGCCGGTTTGGCCTCCAACCGGCGTTGCCATCGCCCTGGGATTGTTCCTGGGCTATCGCACTATACCCGGCGTTCTGTGGGGCGCCCTGCTTGCCAACTATTTGCTGACCGATGTTTCTCTTGCTACCGCAACCGGCATTTCGATCGGGAACACGCTGGAAGCAATCACTGCGGTATACCTGGTCCGTCGTTTTGTAGGATCGCGCAACCCGTTCCAACGCGCGATCGATGTTTTGAAGTTTGTCGTTTTTGCAGCGATAGTCAGCACGGCAATCAGCGCCACGATTGGCAATGTGTGTTTGTGTCTGAGTGGGGCCGCCTCCTGGAATAATTTCGGTCGGCTTTGGCTGACCTGGTGGGCGGGCGACGGCGTGGGCGCGCTGGTGGTGACGCCTCTAATCCTAAGCTGGATCGACCGGCCGATTGACCGTTGGCGTGGCTGGCGTGCGGCTGAAGCAGCCTTGCTGTTGCTTTTGATGGCATTGCTGTCAGCAACCGTTTACACGAAACTCGTGACACCATCGGCTCCCGGCCGTCCCTGGGGTCACGTAACCATACCCTTGCTGCTGTGGGCGGCGTTTCGCTTTGGTCCGAGAGGCGTGGCGACCGCGATGGCTGTGCTCTCAGCGATCGCGATTTGGGGCACCATTCACGGCTATGGCGGATTTGCGATCTACGACAAGAACGAAGGTTTACTTTTCCTGCAAGCCTACATCGGGAACTACGCAATCACGACTCTGTCGCTGGCCGCGATCGTCACTGAGCGACGGCGGGCGGAAAAGCAGCTCAGTGGCAACTTGTCAGTGACGCGAATTCTGGCTGAGTCGCCGGCGCTTGCCGATGCCCTGCCGCGCATATTGCAAAGAATCTGTAAGACGTTTGGCTGGGAAGTGGGAGCGATGTGGACGGTTGATTCCGACTCAAACGTTCTGCGATGTCTGAAAGTCTGGCCATCCCAGACATCGTCCGACGGATCGGCATTGAGTAGATTCGAAGCGTTGTCACGTGAGTTCAGATTCGCTGCGGGCGTTGGCTTGCCGGGACGTGTCTGGCAACAGCGGAAGCCGGCCTGGATTCCCGACGTGACGAAAGACGACAACTTTCCGCGTGGGCCCGCGGCGGCCGCCGAAGGACTGCACGCGGCTTTTGCCTTTCCGATTCTCTCTGGCGAGAACTTTCTCGGGGTAATGGAATTCTTTAGTCATGAGATTCGCGAGCCGGATAGGGCTTTGCTGGCCACTTTTACCGGTATCGGCAGCCAAATTGGACAGTTTATTGAACGGAAGGGATCGGAACAGGACCTCTTCGAGAGCCGGGAAGGATTGGTGATGGCGATGCGGGCCAGCGGCATGGGCACCTGGACTCGCGACCTGGACGGGACTAATCGAGTTCAATGGTCACCCGAATTGGAAGAAATCTTCGGACTTGAGCCAGGTGAATTTCCCCAAACAGAAGAGGCGTTCCTGGACTTTGTTTATTCTGAGGACCGGGAGGCTTTGCAGAAAGCCGTCGCGCTTGCAGTCGCCCAACGTACTGATTACGAAATTGACTTTCGATATACCAATAAGAACGGCAAACCAGGTTGGATGCTGGGGCGAGGCCGAGCTTTCTATGATGCCGACGGAAAACCATATCGTTTGGCCGGCCTGGGTTGGGACGTCACCGGGCGAAAGCGGGCTGAGGAAGAGCGCGAACGGCTGATCGAAAGTGAACGAGCGGCCCGTACCGAGGCCGAAGAAGCCAACCGTATCAAGGATGAATTCCTGGCCACCCTCTCGCATGAACTGCGCACTCCGCTGACCGCGATTTTGGGCTGGCTGTCGATGCTGCGTGGCGACCGCCTGGATCCTGAGACTTCCGCGCATGCACTGGAAACGGTCGAAAGAAACGCGCGGGCGCAGGCTCAACTGATTGAAGACCTGGTCGACGTGTCGCGTATCGCCGGGGGCAAACTCAAACTCGAGGTAAGGGCGATTGACCTCACGCCCGTGATCGCCGCGTCAGTTGATATTGTGCGTCCGGCTGCAGACGCCAGAGGAGTTCACATTCATGTTTCCGATGATGCTTCGGTGGGCGCTGTCTACGGTGATCCGGCTCGGCTGCAACAAGTAATCTGGAACTTGCTTTCAAATGCCGTGAAGTTTACTCCCCGCGATGGTCATGTCCATGTCTCGCTCCGTCGGGCGAATTCGTCCGCCGAGCTCGTGGTACGGGACACCGGAATGGGAATCCATCCAGAGTTCTTGCCGCGCGTCTTTGAAAGATTTCGTCAGGCTGAGTCTCCCGTCATTCGGTCACACCGCGGCCTTGGTTTAGGACTCGCCATTGTTCGTCACCTGATCGAACTCCACGGAGGGACCGCCACCGCTGAGAGCCCCGGAGAAGGTTTGGGGGCGACGTTTACGATCACGATCCCTTTGGCGGCGATTCAGACAGAAGACAGTGCGAGGACCGTGTCCGATCAACTTGAAACGGCGGCGACAACGCGGCAGCCGCTGGAAGGATTGCGCGTGCTGGTGGTTGAAGACGAGTCTGACGCGCGCGAACTTCTTTCGCTGACGCTCGAATTCTCAGGCGCACAAGTCGAGGCAGTTACGTCCGCGCGTGAGGCCCTGGAAAACTTGCCGGTCTTTAAACCTGATGTATTGCTTAGCGACATCGGGCTGCCGGTCGAAAGCGGGTACGACTTGATTCGCAAAGTGCGGTCGTTGCCGTCGGAGGCCAGAAATATTCCCGCGGTCGCCCTGACAGCGTTCGCCACTGAGAAAGACCGGCAACTGGCGCTTTCGGCCGGTTTTCAAATGCACCTGGCCAAGCCGGTGGATCCGGAGGTCCTGGTTGAAGCCATTGAGCGTCTGGCCAATCCCAATGACGATTCCGGAAAATAGTGAGTAGTCCAAAATCAAAAACAGATCTTCAACGCTGTCATTGGGCCGGCAGTGAATTGTCCGTTGCCTATCATGATTGCGAGTGGGGCGTGCCCACCCATGACGATCGGACGCTGTTTGAATTCCTGATTCTTGAAGGCGCGCAAGCGGGCCTGAGCTGGGAGATTATTCTGCGTAAGCGCGAGGGCTACCGCGCGGTCTTCGATAACTTCGATCCGCGCCGGGTGGCGAAATACGATCAGCGCAAGATTAAGAAATTACTAGGTGACGCCGGCATCATCCGCAATCGGCTGAAGATCAACTCTGCCGTGATAAACGCCAAAGCATTTTTGGAGATTCAGAAAGAGTTTGGCAGTTTCAATGAGTATGTCTGGCGATTCGTAAAGGGACGAACCATCAAGCGCAAGCGGGGCGTGGCGCCGCAGGCACAATCGCCGGAATCAGATGCGCTGAGCCGTGATCTCGCTCTGCGCGGTTTCAAGTTCGTGGGTTCGACGATCTGCT
>DATNNY010000304.1:0-5518 GCA_035601635.1 Pyrinomonadaceae bacterium | reverse complement strand
GCAGCCGGCGGGCCGGCAACAGTATCGTGAAGTCATTGCCAGGTTTGTGAGAAGTCGACATGTTACAGTGAGGTAATGCCGCCAGGGAATCCGAGATACGTGGTAAAAAGAACTAATACTGGCCTGGGATTATTTGCCCTGCAGCCAATCGCCAAAGGAACCCGCATCATTGAATACACCGGCCCGCTGATTCCAAACGAAGAAGTCGATAAGCGAAGAGGAAGATACTTCTTTGGCGTGAATACGAAGTGGACGATTGACGGCAGCCCTCGCAGCAACGTTGCGCGTTACATCAACCACTCATGCAAACCAAATGCTGAAGCACTCATATCCGGGAGACGGGTCTGGATCTGGTCACGAAAAAATATCAAGCCCGGCGAAGAGATTGCCTACGACTATGGCAAGGAATACTTTGACGATATCATAAGACCGATGGGCTGCCGGTGTGAGAAGTGTGGTTCGAAACCTAAGCGATCCAAAAAACGTTAGCCCGGATCAAAGTCCCGAAGGGCCGCCTCGAAGCCTTTAGGCCGTGATGTCCGCGCGCCCAGCTGCAAATAACCTCAGTCCGCTCGCGCCCTAACTCAATCAGACCTTCCTTAAGTCTGTGCCGGCTATCTATTTTGCTTTAGGGTAATACCCTTCACGCGCGCGGACGTGCAACTGTGGTTGGCTCCGGGTCGAGACGGCAATGCGACGAAAAGCCAGACTGCCGGATTTATTGTTCGAATAGTACTGCAGCAAGTATTGCGAGCGAATTTCCGAAGCGATGCGCTGGAAAATAATGTTCAGTTCGCCGTCGTTCTTAGGGATGAAGGCCGCGCCACCCGTCGCCTGGGCCAGCTTCTCCATGCCCAGTTCAGATCTCGCCGTGCGAACATTCAGGTGCATTGTGCTGCCGCTGGGGTTAATCGAATAGAAAGTGACTTCGGCTCGTTGTATTTCGCGCAAGACATCGTTTTGCGCGCGCTCGATGAATTGAAGTTGCGCATCCATGCTTGATAAACGGTAATTGCCCTTCGTGCTCTCGCGGTTGAAGAGATCAAAAATTCGCGCCGTGTCGTCACCGTCCGAGATGACAACCACCAGCCGCCGCCGTCCGGACGTCGATGCCCCATCCAGGTATTTTTCCGCGGCCAGGACGGTATCAAAGAATGCGGTGAAGCCCTTAGCCGGAGTGACGGTCAACAGCTTTCGCGCGGCCACCTCGGCAGGACCCAGCGGTTGAATCATTCGCGGAGTCTGATCGATGGCAAAAACTGTGGCGCGATCCCCTGGCTTTAGAACCTGCTTTAGAAAATCAGCTGCGGCTTTCTGCTCGAACACGAAGCGGGCATCGACGCTGGCCGATACGTCGATCAGGAGAGCTATGTCGACCGGCACCTGTTCCGGATCACCCAACTGCGAAATCTGCTGCGGCTGGCCGTCTTCGGCAATTTGAAAATCACTCGGTTTCAAGCCCAACACCGGTTGGCCCTGCTGATCAGTAACCGATACCGGCACCACCACGAGATTGGAAGATACCTTGAGTACTTCATACTCGGGTTCAGGAGTAGGCGTTGGTGTGGGGGTCGGCTTGGGTTTGAAACGCGGCCCAGGCGGCGGTGGCGGCAACTGCTTGAGCTTTTGCGCGTGGGCCGCTTGATTGAAAAAAACCGCGGCGGAAAAAAATAAGACCAGCGCTGATAGAAGCAACGCTGGCGAAAAATATTTCTGGTATTTGCTCAAGCCCATCAACCAACTCCTCATGCCGCCAGCTCGCGTGGTTGCTGGCTAATCATTTGACGCCGACTGACGGCATGATCGTTGGCGCTGTACTGCAACCCGGGGGTTGCGTCGTATTTAAGAGTCTGCAAGTTAGTAAACTTGCGCTGCGTTACTGTCCTGAACCACTGCTGCCCGGAGCCATCGTCGGAGCGGGCTGGGTCAGACCTTTGTTGACCAGCACCTTAACTTCGACGCGGCGATTCTGGGCGCGGCCATCGCGAGTCTTGTTGTCAGCCACCGGATTCGACGAACCGAAGCCGTACGGCGTGATGACCCGACGGAGCGGGATCTGATGTTGCTCAACCAGGTAACGAATCACGGCGTCTGCGCGTCTTTGGCTCAAAGACCGATTGAACGCCGTGTTGCCCGTCGCATCGGCAAAGCCCGTAACCTCGAGCACGTAGCCTCTAGCGTTGAGCGCCTTGGTGGCAATAGCATCCAGCTTGGCCTTACCGTCCGCCGTCAGCACGGCGCTGCCGGTGCGGAAATTCACGGCCGTGGTTTCCTGCGGCACATAATCATCAAGAGCTGAGATGCGGTCGTTGGTGGCATTGACGCCGGCCACGGCCGAATCAGCAGTTTCCTGTGCTGCCTTGGCGCCGCCACGCGCGGCATTCGAAACAGCGGCGAGTTCATCGAGTTGTCCGGACAGCTTTTGAGCGTTCTGCTCAACTTCGCTGAGCCGGCCTTCCGACGCCGAGGCCCTTTCTTCGAGTGGCGTCGCCCGCGATTCAACTGCTCGCGCGGTGCGGAAATCGGACTCGTTGAATCTAACGCTGTCGGCGACCAATTCGCCAGACGATCCGCCGTGTCCGTCGACTTCGAGATTGAGACCGCGAAGAATGTTGGTCTGTCCATAGTTCGTGCCGCTGCGCAGGAAGCCGCCCTTGGTCTTGACCGAGGTCCTGTCAGTGAGCCGGACGACGGTATCGTTGCCGGTTAGATCGCGAACTGTAAACGTATCTGCGTCCCGTTTCACCACCACGCCTTTGATCTTCAGCTTTTGGCCGCTTGAGACAGAGCGGGCTCTTGTCGCATCAGTCGGCGTGCTAGTTGACGGGGTCGAGTTTTGTCCGAAAGCTAATGGGGAAAGAGCCAGCGCCAACCCGAAAGCAAGCGCGAGTGATCGAATTGTCTTTAGGTTAGTAGTCATAGAATTTGGACTCCTTATCATCTAAATGGCGGACGCGCAGCCTGGTCGCGTCCAACAAGTTGTCGAGTTCAGACGATGAACTCCTGATTTACGTTGTCTACCGGGCTCCGGCAGACTTTTAGAAAACGTCGGGTCGATGAGCTTCGAAGGCTGGTGCTTCATCAACTTGAACATACGAATACTATAGAACCGGCTTGGCCTGTCAAGACGATGGAGGCCGAAACAGCGAAGGGGCCGCAGTTACTAGCGATTCATTATTACTTCGCTAGGGGTTTGCAAGAAAAAGCAGAAAAAAGCAGCTGGGTCTGACTTCATATTCGCACGTGAGATCTAAACAGCGAACTGCCCCGACTCCAGCCGCTCCTTAATGTAAGCGAGAAATTTCTCTGCATCTGACCCGTCGATGATCCGATGATCAAAGCTCAATGCGAAATACGCCATTTGACGGATCGCAATGTAGTCTTCGCCGTCGGCTGACGTAAGTACTTTCGCTCGTTTCTCGATTTTCCCGACGCCCAGGATCGCCACCTGCGGCTGGTTGATGATCGGAGTACCGAACAACCCTCCGAATACGCCGGGATTGGTAATAGTGAAGGTGCCGCCGGCAACTTCGTCAGGTTTTAATTGCTTCGTGCGTGCGCGGTCCGCTAGATCATTTGCCGCGCGAGCGAGTCCGGAGATCGAAAGATCGTCGGCGCGCTTGATCACTGGAACGATCAGTCCCCAATCAAGTGCCACGGCCATCCCCAGGTTGATGTCACGCTTGTAGATGATCTGATCGCCGCTGACCTGCGAATTGAAGATCGGAAACTTTCGAATTGCGTCGGTCACGGCTTTGAAGATGAAAGGCATAAACGTCAACTTCGTGCCGGTGCGTTCCAGGAAAGCTGCCCGATTTTCATCGCGCAGTTTCGCGATCTTCGACATGTCAATTTCATAGACGGTGCTGACGTGCGCCGAGGTGCGGCGCGACATGACCATGTGCTCGGCAATCTTCTTGCGCATCACGGTCATCTGCTCGACGCGATCGCCTTCCGCCGGTTTAGTCGCTGGAACGGGCTGACTCAGGGGCGGCGCCACCGGTTGCGTCTTCACGGGTGCCGCCGCGGTGTGTGGCGCCGGGCTGCCCGACTCGATAAAGCTCAGGATGTCGTTCTTGGTGACGCGGCCGCTCATCCCAGTGCCTTCGAGTTGCTGGATATCGATGTTATGTTCCGAAGCGATCTTGCGCACCAGCGGACTGGACTTGGTGCGGCGCAATTCTTCGGCAGTGGCTCCCTCGACACTTCGCATCGGAGGAGCGGTAGCTTTCGAAGCACCTGCCGGTTCGCCCTTCTTGACCAAGGTTTTGACTTCAGTCTTGTGGACCGCTGGCGCAGCAGGCGCGGGCGCAGAAGTAATGACCGGCTTAGGCCGCTCGACAGTCGCGGCCGGCTCGGGTTTCGCAGGTGCTGATGGTGGGATGTGCTCGGCAGGCGCAGTAGTGGAGGTTTCCGCAGGCGCAGGTGGCGACGATACTGCAGCCGGCGCCGCAGGCGCCGCGGCCGCTTCTTCCTTCGCGGATTCCTTCGCGGGAGGCGCGGCCCCATCGCCATCGAGGACGGCGACGACCGTGTTTACTTCGACCGTGTCGCCTTCCTTGTATCTGACTTCGGTCAGCGTACCGGCGGCCGGCGAAGGAATCTCGGCATCGACCTTGTCGGTCGAGATTTCGAACAACGGTTCGTCGCGATCGACGTGTTCGCCGACGTTCTTCAGCCATTTGGTGATGGTGCCTTCCGCGATGGACTCGCCCATCTGCGGCATTACTACTTCAGTTGCCATGATGACTCCAGTTAGGATTATTCACGTTTTTTCACTCAGCAGTCGTTGGATCAATGATCGCCTTAATCTCAGAAATCCGGTTCGCCGGAAAGCCGCCCTGTTGTGCGTGCTCGCGAATCATTTCCTCGTTCGGCGCGATGTAGATGCAGTAAAGTTTGTCGCCGGTGACATAGCTTTGCTGCCACTGAATCTGCGGACCCATCTTTTGCAAAACTCCGCACGATGTTTGCGACGCCGCCTGGAGTTGTTCCGGCGACATGTTACCGGCCCCGGGAATCTCTCTCTCGATTACGTACTTCGGCATGTTCCTTTTCCTTCCGTCTCGTTTAGCGTATTTTCTCCCAAATGACTTTACAAAAATCATTGGTGCGACTTCGTGTGATTTCGTGGATCGCGCATTTTGCCCACAGCAGAACGATCCACTAAATCACACGAAAAATCACGAAAAATGAAAACTGTTCTCTTAAGTTCATGGAACGTCTAATAAGCCGCCAATTTCCGCGCCGCGTCGAGCACATCCTTCACTTGCGGCAAGTAATAATCTTCCAGCGGCGGCGAGTAAGGCACCGGCGTATCGAGCGAGGCGACCCGCACCACCGGCGCATCCAACCACTCGAAAGCTTCCTGAGAAAGGATCGCAGCGATCTCTCCGCCGATCCCGCCCGTCAGCGATGCTTCGTGCAAGACAATCGCGCGGCTTGTTTTCCTGACGCTAGCCAGAATCGCTTCCTTATCCAGGGGCGCCAGCGTGCGCAGATCGATCACTTCGACATC
>DATNNY010000303.1:0-7239 GCA_035601635.1 Pyrinomonadaceae bacterium | reverse complement strand
GTGTTTGATGAAGGCGCCCCTTTGCCGACGCCGGTTCCATTGAATTACGTCACGGACCTGACGCGCGTTCGCGAGGAATTGAATTGGGAGCCGCAAATTGGGATCGAAGAGGGACTCAAGAGTTTGATTTAGTTGTTACGTCTTCCGAATGGACCTATTGATTTGAGGCTCCGGCGGAGCCGAATGTTTATAGCACCGTCGGTAGTAATACGAACCCAGCTCCTTTAGGAGCGTCACAGTTTCTACTCTCGCTCCTAAAGGAGCTTAGGAGAGTGTGGTGCGGAGTACTATAAACATTGCACGCCTGACGGCGCTTTAAGAATACTGCTCGCGAACCAGATCCAAATTGAAGGCACAAAGACTATCTCCGAACGCGATCCAACGCGTCGTCGTTCGCGTCCCTAACTGGGTCGGCGATGCCGTGATGGCCGTGCCCGCCTTGCGCGAATTGCGACGAGTATTGCCCTACGCATGGATCACTTTAGTTTCGCGTCCGGGCAGCGCCGATATTTTTGTCGACGCAGATTTTGCGGATGAAGTCCTGGTTTACGATCGCACGAGCTTAGCCTCCGCTTGGCATCAGGCGCGCGAATGGCGCCGGCGACAATTTGATCTGGCACTGCTGTTTCAGAATGCTTTTGAAGCGGCGGCCATTGCTTTCATGGCTCGTATTCCAACGCGAATTGGCCATAACACCGAGCGCCGAGGGCTTTTGTTGACGAGTTCCCTTCCCTTGCCCGCGTGGAAGAACGAAAGGCACGAGAGCTTCTACTACTTGAACATCATCGGCGAATTGGAAGGCCTCCTGTCCGGGAAACGAACTGAAACCGCCGAACCACGTTTCGATCTTCACGTCTCTGAAGATCGAAAGCGAAAGGCCTTAAGCTTTCTGCGTGAACGCGGTGCTCGTTTAAACGCGCCGCTGACAATACTTTGCCCCGGCTCGATTAACAGTCGCGCGAAGCGCTGGCCGGCGGAGCGTTATGCGGAGCTCGCCGATCGTTTGGCCAAGTCGGGCTCGGATGTAGCGCTGATAGGCTCGCCGGCTGAATTGGATATTTCAAACGAGGTTTGCCAGCACGCTTGCTCTCAACCAATTGTCTTGACGGGAGAGACGAGTGTCGCCGAAGCCACGGCAATTATCAGTATCGCAGACGTCTTGATTACGAATGACACCGGGCCGGCCCATATCGGCGCGGCGCTACAGACGCCGACGCTGGTAATCTTTGGTCCGACAAACCCGCTGACAACCTTCCCCATGTCGCCCAGTGCAGAGATTATTCGGAGCGCGCCGGATTGCGCGCCGTGCATGCTGAGAGATTGCCCGATCGACCACCGTTGCATGACCGCAATCAGCGCGGAAGAAGTTTTCGAGCGCGCCTCGATCATGATGTCGCAACCCGAGGTGATCGCATGAACCGTCTCGCAAAGATCGTGGAAGGCTTTTTGGGAAAACGCATCGTGGTCATCGGCGATGCCATCGCGGACCAGTTTATCTATGGCGAAATCAGTCGCGTGTCGCGCGAAGCTCCGGTCTTCATTCTGCGTCACGAACACACCGAAACAACTCCCGGCGGCGCGGGCAACTGCGCGGCCAATCTGGCGGCGCTGGGCGCGAAGGTCGAGTTGATATCGGTACTCGGCAGTGATGAGCCGGGGAAAATTCTTTACAGCAAGCTTCGCGAGGCGGGCGTGGGCTGCGATGGCGTGACGGTATCCGCCGATCGGCGCACCACCACCAAGGTGCGCGTGCTGGCCGGTCAGATCCACTCAACTCGGCAACAGGTGATACGTATCGACTATGACAACGAGCCCGACTTCAGTCCCGAACTCAAGGAAGTATTGAGCGCTGATATTACCAGGTTATCGACTGGGGCTGAGGCCGTGATCATTTCCGACTACAACTACGGCGTCGCGAATCCCGAGACTGCTGAACTCGTGCGTGCCGCAGTCGGGCCCACCGTTCCAGTCTTGGTCGATTCTCGCTTTAGGCTTTCCATTTTTTCTGGTTTCAGTTCGGCAACACCAAACGAGGATGAAGTCGAACAACTCCTGGGCGTCAAGCATGCCGATCCGGCCGCATTGGAATCGGCGGCCGAGCAGTTGCGACAGCTTCTCGGTTACAAAGCGATCCTGGTCACCCGAGGTGGAAACGGAATGACGCTCATTGAGGCCGACACTGCTCCGCTGCATATTGACGCCGTGGGTTCACGCCAACCAATCGACGTTACCGGGGCCGGCGATACGGTGATCGCAACTTACGCGTTGGCTCTGGCGTCAGGGGCCTCGTTCGCCGAAGCCGCGCGACTGGCAAACTTCGCCGGCGGTCTGGTGGTAATGAAACGCGGCACGGCGACGGTCAGTGCTGATGAACTCGTTTCAGTCATAACTCAGGCGACAAGTGAATGACCTTCAAATCGCAACAGCTCAACTCCTCGGCTCTGTCACGAGTCGTAAAACGAAGTGACCTAATCACAATAGTCGAGAAGGAAAGGCGATCCGGAAAGCGAATTGTCCTCGCCAACGGTTGCTTCGACATTCTCCATGTCGGCCACATCCGCTACCTGGCAGCGGCCAGGGCACTCGGCGATTTATTGATTGTCGGCGTTAATTCCGACGAACAGGCCCGACGGTTGAAAGGCAAAGGCCGACCCCTAATGCCGCAGGATCAGCGGGCGGAAATCATTTCATCGATTGAGACGGTTGATCTGATCACGATTTTTTCAGAACCCACGGTGGAGGAACTCCTGCTCGCCCTCAAACCTGACTTTCACGCCAAGGGCACCGACTATACCGAAGACTCGGTTCCCGAGCGCGATGTGGTACGATCCTTCGGCGGACGAGTGGTGATCGTGGGCGACTCAAAAGATCACTCATCGTCCTCAATAATTGAAGCAGTAAACAGTGAACCGTAAGCAGTAAAACTTAGTTAGACTGCTCACTGCTTACCGCTCACCGATTCATGCGTATTCTCATCGTCAAACTCGGCAGCATCGGCGACATCGTGCACACCCTCCCGTCGCTGGCCGCGATGCGCAGGGCCTTGCCAGATTCCGAGATCTCGTGGGTGGTCGAGCGTCGATCATCCGAAATATTGAAGGACAACCCGCTTCTGGATCGCCTCATCGAAGTCGACACGAAGGCGCTGAGGCGCGGGCTGATGTCTGGGGAGACGCTGCGGGCACCGCGCCAGCAGTTACGTCTGCTACGCGCCTCGGCCTTCGATCTTGCTCTCGATTTCCAGGGATTACTTAAATCGTCATTGGCTGCGCGCCTTTCAAGGGCGCAGCGGGTCTATGGATTTGCCCGCGACGCACTGCGCGAGCCTGCCAGCCGCTTTCTCGTTCATCAAACAGTCCCCGTTCCCGCAGGATTACACGTGATTCGGAAGAATCTGACGCTGGTAAAGTCGGCGTTGGGGATTTCTGTCCCGGACGATCCGGCGGATTTTGATTTTCCGATCAGGGTGAGTTCAAAGCACGAACTCGAGGCGGAGGCAGCTGCCGCGGGAACGGAAGGTCGATATGCGATTTTGAATCCGGGTGGCGGGTGGCCGACAAAGCTTTGGAGCGCGGACAAGTTTGGTGCACTGGCAGACCAACTGTGGAATCGTTTTCGTCTGCATTCGCTCGTGACCTATGGCCCGGGTGAAGCAGGCTTGGCGGAACAGGCGCTAGCAGCTTCGCATTCAGGAAAAGCGCGGGGCGTTTGTCTGTCTCTGAAGGGATTCGTCGCGCTCGCCAGGGACGCCCAGGTTTATGTCGGCGGCGATACGGGTCCAACCCATTTGGCCGTAGCAGCGCGCACACCAATGGTCGGCTTGTTTGGTCCGACTGAATGGTGGCGCAATGGCAGCCCTAACCCTGACGACGTCTGTGTTGAACGGACGGACATCGACTGCCGTGTCGATTGCCATCGGCGTGCTTGCTCTAAGTGGATCTGCATGGACATCGATGTCGAGCGAGTAATGCACGGCGTAACGGATCGTCTGAGCAGGGCCGGTCGAATCGCACCCGTGGAACTAATAACGATTGGCTAAACCTGGGACATGGGTGCAGCGCTGGCGCGTGCCGCTGGGATTTTTATGCGCGGCAATCTTCTTTTTGCTAAGCCGGCCGCGGCCGCTTACGCTCGCCATCGGGGGCGCGATCGCTTTGCCGGGACTCGCCCTGCGCGCCTGGGCAACCGGTCATCTAAGGAAGAATGATGCCCTGGCTGTCACCGGACCCTACGCCTATACACGCAATCCGCTCTACCTGGGCAGCTTTCTGATTGGAGTCGGATTCACGATTGCTTCCGGAAGGTTTGTTTTAGGGTTTCTCTTCGCGGCGCTATTTCTGGGCATCTATGTTCCCGTGATGCGCGTCGAATCGGAAACGCTCGCGCAACTGTTCGGCGAGAGTTACCAGGGATACCTGGAAGCAGTGCCGTTATTCTTACCGCGGCTTTCCCCTTATCGCGACGGAACTTACAAGCTAGCCAGGTTCGACGGCGCGCTATATAAGCGCTATCGTGAGTACCAGGCTGCGATGGGACTGATAATAGCCTGGGCGCTACTTGCGTTGAAGGCTTTTATCTCAAGTAGGCTCTAAATCCGGAGGCCCGTTCTGAAGCTCAACTCAACAAAAATCTTACTGGCGCGCACGATCGTTGCGTCCGTTTTTTTCAGCCTGACCGTCAATATCGTTTTTAGTCAGCAGGTGCAGCGCCCGGTAATTCCCTTTTCCAGCGGCGAAGAACTCGTCTATCAAGGCGAATTCAATAAAGGACTTTTGCATGGAGTCGATGTGGCCGAGTTTCGGTTTAAGGCAACGACGGAACGTGTTTCCGCCAGAGGCGTGCCACCAGATGATCCATTCACACTTCGTTTGGTTGGCGATGTTGTCAGTAAGGGACTGTTTCCCAGAATTGCCGGTTTCCGTTTTCATGAACACGTAGAATCCTCGGTTGATCCGGATCCGTTTACGGTGCTGCGAACCAGCAAACTCGAGGAACAGGGCAAGCGCGTGCGCGCCAGCGAGGCGGTGTTCGATCACGAAGCGCGCAAAGTAACCTGGACCGAACGCGATCCTAACCAGTTACAACCACGCGCGAGCGCGGTGGCATTCTCAGAACCGATCCAGGACGTCCTGACGGTGATCTACTTTCTGCGGACCCAGAAATTAGAAGTAGGAAAAACCTTTGAAGTTCCCTTGAGTGACTCGGGCCGGGTGTTTCGTTTTTCAGTGGCCGTAGTCGAAAGAAAGCAACTCAATACAGTCCTCGGCCGGGTCAGCGCCGTGCGAGTCGATCCCGCCTTATTCGGTGAGAATGGCCTGGTGCGGAGCCGCGGCTCGCTTTCAATCTGGATCACCGACGACAACCGCCGGCTGCCGGTAAAGGCCCAGTTGAAAGTCGACATTGGCACCTTCGACATCAAACTAAAGCGAGTCACTAATGGCGACGAGAACGGCCGGGCCCGGGAATAGCGCTGTCGGCGACTCTCGTTTCGGCTAGGGCGCCTTTGTGCGAGAGATTTGAGCCTTTCGTTCGAGGGCAAGTTTCACGCAAAGGCGCCAGGCCGCAAAGAAGTAATCCACTCCGCGATGGCAGACTGCTCCTTGCCCCAAACAATCTCGAAAACTCCGCCACTGATAATCGGCCACCGCGGCGCTTCGGCGCTGGCTCCGGAAAATACGCTGGCCTCTTTCAAGAGAGCCCTTGAGGACGGCGCCGCCGGTGTCGAGTTGGACGTTCGTTTGGCCAGTGACGGCGTGCCCGTAGTTATTCACGATGCGACCCTGCGGCGAACTGGACTCTGTGAAGGGGTGGTCGCGAAGATCACGTCAGCTGAACTTGGTCAGACGGATGTGGGCAGCTGGTTCAATTTCAATCATCCACTTCTAGCGCGAGCCGAATACAGCGGCCAGGTTGTGCCCACTCTGGATCAGGTGTTCGATCTCTTTAGGGATGCAGAAAAGATTTACGTAGAAATGAAGACCGACAAAGCTGAGGATGATTACGTTGAACTTGCCGCCGCAGTAGCTCAGCTCATCGATGACCAGGACTTAAGCAGCCGAGTAGTTGTCGTAAGTTTCAACCTGAAAGCACTCGCCGAAATCAAGCGAATCGACACGTCTATTGCTACCGGGGCCCTATTTGAGCCGGGGCGGAACCCAGTGAAAGTGTTTCGCAGACATCCGATGATTACCGCGGCTATTGAATGCGGTGCGGAGCAGATTCTTTTGCACAGGTCGATTGCGACTCAGCGGCTCGTGAATTTGGCGGGAGGAAATAATTTGCTCCCGGTGGTTTGGACTGTTGACGATCCCAAGTGGATTCGACGTTTTACCGATCTCGGGATTCACGCCGTGATTACCAACAATCCAGCGTTAATAGCGACCAGTTCTGAGCGATGAGGTCAGTACCTGGAGCGTTAGCGACCGGGTCAATCCGCGCGCCCGTCGAACTTGGTAAAACAACGACCCGGTCGCTACCGTTCCAGGTACTGACCACATCGCCTTAATTAGGGACCACGACAACCAGTCCCGACGTGCGAATCGATCACGTCTCATGTATCATCGTCCGTCTCGTTAATCACGTTCTTATTTCTCGGAGGTAAAGCGTAAGGATGCCGGTACAGAAAGGCGCGGATATCGCGCCGGCAAAAGGTAAGCTGGGTGTGTTGTTGGTCGGACTTGGCGCTGTGAGTACGACTTTTATCGCAGGCGTCGAGGCGATTAAGCAGGGCTTGGCCGAACCAATTGGCAGTCTGACGCAGATGGGAACCGTGCGTCTGGGAAGACGCACCGATAATCGCGTCCCGGCCATCAAGGACTTCGTGCCGCTCGCCAGGCTGGAAGATTTGGTCTTTGGTGCGTGGGACATTTTTCCGGATTCCGCGTTTGAAGCGGCGACGCATGCCGGCGTGCTGGAAAAGGAATTACTCGGCCAATTGCGCAAACCTCTGCAGAAGATCAAGCCGATGAAGGCGGTCTTTGATCAAAACTATGTAAAGCGGCTGAGCGGAACGAACGTCAAGAAGGGCAAGCACAAACTCCAGCTGGCGCAGCAGCTGATCGACGAAATAGCCGATTTCAAAAAGAAATATAAGTGCGATCGCCTGGTGATGATTTGGGCGGCTTCAACCGAGATTTTCATGAAGCCGCATGCCGTGCATCGCAATCTGCAGTCCTTTGAGCAGGCGATGCGTGAAAATCACAAAGCGATCCCGCCATCCATGATTTATGCCTACGCCGC
>DATNNY010000302.1:0-5605 GCA_035601635.1 Pyrinomonadaceae bacterium | reverse complement strand
CAAACGAGTAGGGAGACCCGAAGAGATCGCCCAGACCATCATGTTTCTCGCATCCGACAAGGCGTCGTTCGTCACAGGTGCCTCGTACCTCGTGGACGGCGGCAAGACAGCCCAGTAATTTCCTGGACCGTCGCGTTTCTTCGTTCAGACACGTGACTCTCTTTTGAACGCATGACGCCATACCGAGATATTAGGAGAAGTACAATGAGTCAGACGATTGAATCGAAAAATAAAGCGCTTGTATTTGAAGCTTTCGACACACTGTTTAATAAGCGAGACTACGCTGCGGCTGAGCGCTATTGGTCTCCCAATTACATCCAGCACAGCGCCCATATCGAACCTGGTCGTGAAGGCCTCTTTAATCTCATCAAGAGCATCCCTCCGACGCTGAAGTACGAACCGGGAACGATTGTGGCCGAAAAAGACTTTGTGATCGTGCACGGGCGATTTTCGGGCTTCGGCCAGCCGGTGAACTGGATTGCGGCGGACATCGTTCGCGTCAAGGATGGCATTCTGGTCGAGCATTGGGATGTGATCGAAGACGAGGCCACGCAAGAGCAATCAAAGAGTGGTCAGCCAATGTTCGGCGACAAGTTCGCGTCCTAAGCGAGTGGTTGACAGAAAGCAGATATGTCACATTGTCTTAGAGGAGGTTGAACTGCATGAAAGCCGACATTGTAACTGGCGCAGTATTTCCTGATTATGAGTTGACCGATCACGCGGGCAAACGTCGCAAGCTTTCCGATCTACAGGGGCCAGATCCCATGATCCTTGTGCTCAGCCGGGGAGGATTCTGCCCGAAGGATCGGCGCCAGGCCGAGGGTCTGGTCCAACTTCACCGCGAGATGGAAGTCGGTTACTCGAGGCTTGTCACCATCAGCACCGACAACATGCTTCTGACGAACGAGTACCGCGACGGCGTCGGCGCTCATTGGACCTTTTTATCCGATCCGGGACGAAAGGTTCAGAAGGATCTCGAAATCGCCGAGTACACGGACCCCGAGCACAATCCGATGGTCCCACACGTCATCGTCCTCGAACCTGGTCTCGTTATATTCAAGATCTACAACGGCTACTGGTTTTTTGGCCGGCCGACCATTGAAGAGCTTCGGCAAGATTTGCGCGCTGCGTTGAAGAAATGCCGCCCAGACTGGGACATTACTAAGCCCGAACTGAAAGCCGCTTGGGAGCGCGGTGAACGTAATCGCTTTTATCCCTATGGCAAGACCTACGGAGAGGTGTATCGGGAACAAGAGTAAACGGCGATAGGGCTCCACTTGCGGTCCGCAGAGTCGTTTTTGGTCTAAAACTCAATACGCCTTCCTCAGCAGGATGGAAATCAACGCAGCTGATTGGATTCGAGTGATTAGTAACGACAAACGCTAATGTCATTTAGGGCCCTGCGGCCCGCGAAACTTGATGAAGGTCGCCAGACTTCATCTCAATTGGTTACTTAGACGGGACTCTCACCTCTGTTTCGAGATAGTTGTCGAGATGTGCCTGGACGGCGCGCAGCGCTTCTTCATTTCGTTCCAGGCGGTAGAGCATGATGGCACCTTCGAGGGAAGAAATGATGAGCGTCGCGACCCTATTTGCATCAACCCTTGGCCGGACTTCCCGCGCTTTGATTCCAGTGCTGATGACAGAAATGATGTACCTGCACCAGCCGCGCAAGGCTTTGCGAGCTCGCTCGCGCAGAACAACATTTCCGTCGTCGGCATCGGTCGCCGTGTTGAGCAAGGGACAGCACCCAGGGATGGTTCCGCGGCGCTCAACAAAATTCGCAACCAGTTGTTTTAACCTGTCGACGGCATTAGAGATTGTATCCAGGTCGTGGATTCGCGCGTTGAAAGTCTCTCGCCAGGCATAGTCAAAGGCCTCCGCAGCTAGTGTCTCTTTGCTGGAGAAGTGCCGGGTAAATCCCGCCTTTCTCGAGACCCGTCGCCCGCATGAGGTCGGACAAGGCCGCCCCGTCATACCCCTTCTGATTGAAGATGGGTGCCGCCTTGCGAATGATTTCCTGCCGGGTCTGCTCGCCTTTGCGCATTTAGGTCACCCTAACAAGCTCTGCGACCAACTGGTCGCTAATTGCATTGTACCAGGTGTTGGATGCGACCGAGCGGTCTCTTATTGCATCAAAGCACCCAGGAACCTCTATGAACGCTGCCGGAGCTACCATCTCTGTTCCCAAGGAGGCCGCAACAGGGCTGGCAATCAATCCTTGGATCGTGGCCATCGTCGTAACACTTGCCACATTCATGGAGCTGCTCGACACCGCTATCGCCAATGTCGCCCTGCCGCATATCGCGGGCGGTCTGGCGGTCAGTTACGACGAAAGCACCTGGGTGCTGACCAGTTATCTGGTGTCCAACGCTGTTGTGTTGCCGCTTTCCGCGTGGCTTAGCCGCGTATTTGGACGTAAGCGCTATTACATGACCTGCGTGCTCCTGTTCACGGTGAGTTCCTTGTTCTGTGGATTGGCTCCTAGCTTGGGCTTGCTGATTTTCTTCCGCGTCCTGCAGGGCGTGGGAGGAGGCGGGCTTGCGCCCGTGGAACAAGCCATTCTGGTGGACACATTCCCGCCAAGCAAGCGGCCCGCGGCTTTTGCCCTCTACAGCATGGCAATTGTCACTGCACCGGCGATCGGTCCTCCGCTGGGCGGTTGGATCACCGATAGCTGGAATTGGCGCTGGGTTTTCTTCATCAACATTCCCATAGGAATCCTTTCGCTGATTCTCACCAAGCGCTTGGTATCGGATCCACCCGAGTTCACCCGTCAGGTCCGGGCCGCGCGGCGTGACGGCAAGCTCAAGATCGACGGCCTGGGGATTGTGCTCGTCGCCCTAGGGTTCGCCTGCCTCGAAGTCGTGCTCGACCGCGGCCAAACCGAAGACTGGTTTGAAAGCAACTTCATACTAACTTTCTTCACCGTCGCGGTAGCCGCTCTCGTCATTGCCACCATCTGGGAATGGCGGCACCCCGATCCCGTGGTGGAAATAAGACTTCTCGGCGAACGCAACTTCGCCATCGCCAACTTCTTCTATTTTCTGTTTGGCTTCACGCTTTTCGGGTCAACGGTGCTGATTCCGCAAATGCTCCAAAGCCTCTACGGCTACACGGCGACCGACGCGGGACTCGTCCTCGGTCCCGGGGCGATGGTCATCGTCGTTCTTGCACCGGTGATGGTCAGGTTGCTGCCAAAGGTTGGCGTGAAGCCGATGATCGCGGCGGGCTACTTCATTTTCGCTCTACGTATGTGGTACTACGCGAGCTTCGATCTCGGCGCCGACTATAAGCATGAGGCGCTTGCCCGCGCTCTTCAGGGCCTCGGCATCGCCCCGCTCTTCATTCCCGTCAGCCAGCTCGCGTATTCATTCTTGCCAAAAGAGAAGAACAACAAGGCTTCCAGTTTGACGAATCTGTTTCGAAACCAGGGAGCGAGCTTTGGCATTGCGTTCACGACCACGGTCGTAGCGCGCCGCGCCCAATACCATCGTTCGGTGCTTGTCGCTCACGCCACTCCGCTGAACGGGCCCTACCGGGCGGTTTTGACAAACCTCTCCGGTTATTTTGCGAGGCATGGTTTCTCGGCCGCTGACGCATCGGTCCACGCGCATGCGCAATTGAGCCGCATCTTGGATCAACAGGCTTCTTTCCTGGCCTCCCTCGATTGCTTCTGGCTGCTGGGCTGCGCGTGCTTGATTGGAGCACCTTTGGTTTTCTTCACACGCAAATTCAGGTCGGCTGGTCCTGGCTCAGCACACTAAGGGCCGGACAGCAAGGCCTGAAAGGAGCATCCGCTGCTGCTGCGAATGCGGCCATGGAGTGTTCTCAGGGTAGCTTGTCGAAAAAGAGATAAAGGGCGGCAATCCGGCCATTGCGGGCAATGATGAAATCAGTCCCGGCGTAAGCTGGCGCCTCACCAGGGCGGCCCTCTACCCATCGGACCCGCCCGCTGTTGCCTGTTTCCTCAGGCTCGGCAATTGGCTGATACCGAAAGTCAAGGTGGGTAGCCCTGAGCTCGCCCGCGATGCGGTCGATCTCGTCGCGGCCACGAAATACGCCGCCTTTTGGGTCATAGAATACTGCGTCTTCGTGAAAGATCGCATGGATTGCAGCGCGACGGCGCACGAGGTCATTTTCGCCAAATACGTCGCTCAGACTACGAAGCAGCAAGGTCGATATGCCGTTGGACATGTTTTGCTGATCCTCCATTCTTATAGCAAGGCTCGCGCCGGGCGGTGCGGAGCAATTCACAATCGGTCTTGCCAAACCGAAGAGTCCGAGAAGAATCGCGGTGAGTGTAACGCGTATCGTTTGCATTTTATCTCCCTTCTACCTCCGTGCCCGAAATCGAATTGTGCATGAGTTCCTCCTTCGCTAGATGGCAAGGCTGCGCTCAGTGAGAAGCGCGACTCGAAACTGAAGCTGAACTTCCTTTCACAATTTCGTCAAGTTGCTCGATCGCACCCGATGGGAGTTCCATCGTTGCGGCCGCAAGGTTTTCGCGCAAGTGTGCGACGGAAGATGTACCAGGGATAAGCAAAATGTTGGGGGATCTTTGCAGGAGCCACGCGACCGCGACTTGCATAGGTTTGGCTTGAAGAGACGCTGCTACCGAGTCGAGTACGGACGACTGCAAGGGAGTGAATCCTCCGAGCGGGAAGAAGGGGACGTACGGCATATTCAGCTTCGCAAGTTCGTCAATGAATTCATCATCGTGGCGGTTGGCCAGATTGTAGAAATTTTGAACACAAACAATCGGCGAAATTTTCTGCGCCTCGGTGAACTGCTGCGGAGTGACATTGCTAACTCCTAGATGGCGGATCAGCCCGCGGCTCTTCAGTTCCGCTAAAACGTTCATTGGCTCTTCAATCGAGACTTCGGTTGGCCCCGTGTTTCCTCCAACCCGGAGGTTCACGACGTCCAACACGTCGAGTCCCAGATTTCGCAGATTGCCTTCGACCGCCTGGATGAGCTCATGACGCGAAAGTGCAGGAAGCCAAGATTTTGCTGATCCCCGTCGATAACCGACTTTCGTCACGATCACCAAATCATCCGGGTAGGGATGAAGAACTTGCTTGATCAGTTGGTTCGTGACACTCGGACCATAGAAATCGCTCGTGTCGATGTGATTCACGCCCGCCGCAACCGCATCGCGTAGCACCGCCACCGCTTCGTCAATATTCGCAGGAAGACCCACACGCCCGGGCCAGCAAGTTGCATCGCGCCGTAGCCCATCCTGTACAGGTTCAGCGACGTACCGGGAAGTGTGAATGTACCGCCGAGCTTCGTTTGTCTATTCATCGATTTCTTCTTTAACGTTACTACCGCAGCCGAACCCAAGTGACAAACGATGCCTCGTTCGTTCACGGTCGCAGCACTAACTTCCCGCGTGTGTGGCGCAATTCGACTTGTCGGAACGCGTCGCGCACGTCGTCGAGCGCGAAGACTCCGGCGATCGGCACTTCCAGCTCACCCCGTGCGATGAGGTCGGCCAACTCGGCAAGCACCGCTGCGGTTGCGGCATCCGCGCCGCCTTTTGACTGGACTCCGAACCGCTTAACGGCTTCGAAATCGGCAATGGTGTCAACTTTATCTGGTG
>DATNNY010000301.1:0-2708 GCA_035601635.1 Pyrinomonadaceae bacterium | reverse complement strand
CGCATTGCCGGCGGGAGAATCCCGATCTGCTCGTAGTAGCGAATGGCGGAGGTGCGCAAACCAAACACGCGCGCGACATCGGAAATCGCCAGGTCCCCTGCCACGGTGGAATCTAATAACGAGCCGCGCCGAACGCCACGGAAATCACTCAGAAATTCCTCAAAAAATTCCCTTTGACTTAAAGTCAACTTGAAGTCGTAGCGTCGAAAACCATGAAAAGAATATTCTCATTGATAACTGCAGTCGCTTTCACTGCGCCGGCAGAGGCTTCGGCAACATCAGAACCTTCATCGTCGCAAACCGAGCACGTGTCGGCCTTCGCTTGCAACGCATTTGCGTTGTCACCGGAGGCACGAAAACGCCATTTCGAGGAGGTTGGACCAGCGTTACTAAAATTGAAAAAGAGCATGCGCGAACTTCCAGACGGCTACGAGCTAGAGTTACCGACCGATAACAAAACGTATCAACTGTTAACAGAATGGGCCTTCCAGGAACGGTTATGCTGTCCGTTCTTCGATATCGCCCTGCGCTTCGACAGAGAAAACGGACCGCTATGGTTACGGCTCACTGGCCGGCCCGGGATTAAAGAGTTCATTAAGGAGGAGTTTGACCTGGCTAATTCTCGTTAGGCGCACATGCCACAGCTCTCAACTCAAGAGTTCGAACGACTGCCCCTGCGAGTTCATACGTTTCTGACCGGGGTACCGCTTCACGACGTATGGTCCGTCGATCTGCCGCGTTGGCGCGCAGGAGTGACGCTCGATGATTTCTTGCGGACTGCGAACAACTGTACGCTTGATACGTGTGGTTGTTCGAATTCGTCGGCGCTATTCACGCCCTCGCCTCTTGTGCGGATGCTGCTCAACATTCGGTTCTTCGTTGGACGGATTTTCGGTTGGGATGACAAGCCAGCAACAATTGTAACCTTCGCAATTCGTCTTACGGACGCCGATCGTTCGAGATCACTGATTGCACCCGGTACTCGAGATGGGTTCTTCCGCGTCGTCTACCGCTTCGAAAACGAACAGCTCTTTGAGTTGATCAATCGGACAGCCCACGCCGCGGCACTAAGTGCTCTAGTCGAGACACCGACTGCTTACCGATTCTACTTCGGTGTCTATGTCCGCAGCATAAGCCGTTTCACGCCGTTCTACATGGCACTGATCGATCCGTTTCGGAAACTAGTCGTCTATCCGTCGCTCTTGCGCAGTATCCGCGCTCGCTGGAATCAAGCGTTCGGCACGGGCTGATGTGGAGATATGCGAGCGCCATAGATGGGTTAAGCCGAGAGGCCGAAATAAGCGGGAGCGAGTCAGTCAAAGCTTTCGGAGTTTAGACACGACCCCACTCTTACTTTCGACAAAATCCTAGGAAACCGCGTCCTGGCACTTGCGCCGAAACAGGAGCACCCCGACCACGGCGCACCAGACAAACCAAGCGGCAAATAGTGCTCTCTGAACGAGGCCATAGACAGGCTTTGCGTAAGCCCAAACCAGTCCATGCCGATCAAACGCGCTCAGGTTCAGACCGATGACGACCAATATGATCCCGAACATGACCCACGAAAAAGTGACGAGCGCTTTCGCTTGAGGATCGCGCCGCCATGTCAGCGACAAGATCAAGGGTGCCTGATAGCCGATCAATTCAGAAAGGCCGAAAACGTTGTGCAGTGGGTGCGGGTAAGCAAAGATCCCGATCCCCGCCGCAGGCAAAGCCATGTACCCGATGAAGTATGCGGCTAGTTGAGAGTGGCCGAGCTTAACCGACAACTCACGGACGGCCGATGCAAAAACCACGAGGCAGGCCGCAACGCAACACAACATGATGGCGAAGGGAACTCTGGCCCGCGACCCAACTTCGCCAATCTCGCTGACCGTCTGACGGACCTGGTTGTATCCAGGAACCATCAGCGCTAGACTAATGATACCGACAAAAAGAACGCCTCCGGCTAGAGGCCCGAACAGTAAGCGATAATTCCGCTTCATATACAAGCTTGGTAGATCAATTTGGATTTGGCCGTTTTGCAAGCACTCGTGCCCCCCAAACGAGATGATTTTTCAAACGAAGCCGGCGATTTCATTTACACCAAACCCGGCGTTTTATGACGAGGCTAGGCGGCGGCGGCGCCAGCTCAGTAGCAATCGGTACGAGACGAACCCGAGAACGCTCAGCAGCACGAACGCAGCGCACAACACCGCTAGAAGATTGTGCATCGGATGGGTAATTGAGTAATTCTCATGCGACGCGTAGAAGCCATTAAAGCTCGCAAGCGTCGACGGCAGTTTCATCACGTCTTCTCGCGACAATTCAAGAGGGCGCTCGTTAGGATGATAGGTGGCGCCTTCGGCATAGGTGTGGCCTGCCAGGTCGCGTTCGATATGGCCACCGAGGATATGGGTGACAGGACGACTCGCCAGAAAATCAATTACGCGAGCGGCGCTCCTCTGGTCGGCCGCTGTATCCTCGAGCGTCAGTCGGCCTGGCATCAGAAAGTCGCCTGAAAAGAGGAGCGCGGTTCTTTCATCGTAAAAAGCGATGTGCGCGGATTCATGTCCCGGCGTTGGTACGACGTCCACTCTGCGGTCGCCCAGGTCCAACTGGGCAATGCCCTCCGGCCAATGATCGAACCCAAAGAAAGCGCGCACGGACGCCAAATCTGGAGAGACGACCTTTACATTTGGCAAAGAGGCGAATTGCCCGTCGCCAGC
>DATNNY010000300.1:0-13121 GCA_035601635.1 Pyrinomonadaceae bacterium | reverse complement strand
CGGGTCGTTCGCCTGATAGAGCCGGCCACCGCTCTTGTCGGCCAGGGCGTGCAGATATTGATCGGCTCGGTCGTAATCAGCCTTGGTTGTTCCCGGAAGCGGAACGCCTCCGTTGATTGGAGCACCATAGATCGTTTGGGTAGTCGTCCGCGAGCCGAATGGCCAATTACTGCTCCTCGTAACAACCGTGACGTTTCCGCTGCCGGCGTTTTGAAACGCGCGCATGTAATCACTCGTATCGTATCGAACTGGATAAATTAGTGCGTCCAGTTCTTCCGCTTCGTAAAGAGTGCCCTGATAGGTGGCACTAAAGCTCGACGTATCGACACCGTCGGTAAAGAGCACCATCGCCTTGCGTCCCGGAATGCGGTCCAACCGTTCCTTGACTGCGAGGTGAACAGCGTCGTAGAGCCGGGTTGAGTTGCCCTCTTTAACGTTCGAGAGAACAACCTGAGTAATCGTACTGATGTCGTTTGTCGCTTCCGTCAGCAGCAACACCTCATCGCTGAAGCTAATGATGAGCACCCGGTCTTGCGGCCGGAGTTGTTTGGCAAAGGCGATGGCTGCTTCCTTGATCTCTGAAATATGAAATTGGGTTGAAGGCGACACGTCAAGAAGGAGTGCCACCGTAAAAGGCTTTTCGGCAGTTTCGAAGTAGGCAATTGACTGCTCAGTCCCATTTTCGAGAACGCTAAAGTCTTCTCGTCTCAGGTTGGGAACGAAACGTCCCTGGCGATCCAGGACACTCACCGGAACCGTCACGAGTGTCGTATCAACGCGCACAACATCTCCTTCAGACACTTCTTCCGGCCCGGTTGGAAGCACATTCTTTGCAGCAGACGAACTCTCTGACGAATCGGCAGATGTAGTTCCGGACAAAGTAGGCGGGCGCAACGGCCGTGGATTATCTGCTCCCGCTAAAGTTGGAGCTTTAATCTGCGTTTGGGTTGCGCCAACGCGGCGAGGTCGAGAATTTGACGCCAACAGGGTCGCGGGTTCTCCAGAGCCTCCCTCTGATATGACGGACGTATTTGCCGGCTGGGCGGACTTATCCGACGACTGTACCGATGCACGCGAGAGCTGAGCAGGAGCGTCACCTGTGCCTTTCGACTTTCTCGGCGGCGCTCCTTTAGATGTCCTCGCAGCTGTATTCGGCGGCGGCGCCGAGGTTACCGCTGTTCTCAGCGAGGATTCACCTTCATTCGTTGGCGTGTTGCGGTCTATCGGCAGCGAACTCTCATAATTGGTCTGTTTCTTGAGCACATACCCACCGTGAGGGCAGGCAGACGAAGTCATGTACCCGACGATGACGTAGCCCGGAGGTATCGCCAGACCCTGACAAATTTTCATCGTGTCATTGCCGGGTTTGCTAATCTCGTTCTTAGCTACTTTCCGACGCACAGTTTGGTTTTGAGCAACGGTTCCCGTTTGGGCGAGAATCGTGACAATTAAGAAGGCGACGAATGATCTCATAGTCGCTGTCCTCGATTCGTGGTATGGCTGAGGGGTTAACGGGCGGCATTATATTCCCGAAAGGGGCTTAAAGATCAAGCTCTCACTTACATGTCCACAGATTATGCAGATTACACTGATTGGCGAAACTAGGAAGAGATGCACTTGGGGAGGCCCGAAGGCGCGTTATGCAATAGCCACGAAGGTAAGTGAGGTGGTACAGAACCGGGAGCGATAGCGACCGGGATAAGGGCGCAAGCAGCCCGAACGGGATCTAGTTAAGCAGCGCGCAAAACGGTCCTTGAATCCTTCTCCCGCTCCCTACCGGTCGCGGTTCTGTAACGCCGCACTTTCAGGTCCACAGATTACGCAGATTACACAGATTGTTTGAAACCAGCCTTTCGGGCCTTACTACCCGATCGCTACGTCGACTAGCCGGGGTGCTGACTGCACCGCATTATCACGCTAACCGGGCTCGCCAGGGTCGAGCTACGGCGCTTCGACTACTTCTTTCAAGAGGGTTTCATTGGGATCGAACTTAGTCGAGGTTGGCTTGGCGCTCAAACGAATTGTCAGCGCCGCCAGTTTCGACTGTGGATAGATTGTGCGCTTGATCGTTTGACCGTTAACCACGAGTTCGATGGGGATCGGATCAAGGAATGCAGAGCCCTTCTGTACCTGACTAACGTTGACTCTTAGAAGCGACCCACTCCTGTTCACTCCCCAATGGACTCTATAAACCGGATGGCCCGCGCCATAGACCCAGCGCAGAAAAAAACCTCTCAAGTTCTTACCTGAAGATTGTTCCAGGGCGCGGCGCAGGTCTTCTGCAGTCGCATTGGCGTCGCGATGGGCGTTGTAGTAATCGCGCAAGCCCTTGAAGAATGCTTCGTCACCGATGCGCTCGCGGAGCATGTGCAGGATCCAGGCGCCCTTTTCATAATTATTTGAGTTGAGCAGTTTCATTAGATCCAGTGTTTCAGTGTCGTGAACAGGAATGTTGTGTTGCTTTTCATAAGCAAAGTACCGGGTGGCAGCTCCTCTCATATATTGGCGAAACGCGTCCTCACTCTCGTATTTTTCGATCAAGAGTCCGGCGAAATAAGTCGCAAAGCCCTCGCTTAGCCAAAGATCGGCCCAGGTCGATTCAGTGACCGAATCGCCGAACCATTGATGAGCGATTTCGTGAGCCACAACGTCTTCGACGCGCATCGGAATACCGAATCGCTGGCTCATCGTGTCGTTGCTTCGAGGATCGAAGAGCGTACTCGAGAAAACAATGGCGCTGGAGTTTTCCATTCCGCCGAAGCGCGTGGCGCCGATAATCAAAGCCAGCTTTTCATACGGATAAGGGCCAACCGTCTCGCTATAAAATTTCAGGGCCGGCGCGGCGGGGGCGAATCCCCTGGGTGCGTAAGCCGCGTCTTTCATCGCGACATAATAAGAGAGCGGCGTAATGGTGGTTTCATCTGCATCGATCTTGGTGCCCTCGCTCACGGCAATTACCATGCAGTACGTCGGAATGGGTTTGGTCTCATCGAACTTCCAGACGGATGGCGCATTTCCATTTCTGGTCATGGTGACAAAGCGGCCGTTGGCGACCACTCGGTCGCGCGATGGCGCCACGATGCTGAATGTAACCGTGGCCTTTGCCGAGGGATGATCGAGGCAGGGAATCCACTGATGTACGCGGTTCGGCCAGTTATCGCCAGTGGCGGCGGGATTGCCGTCGCGATCTTTCGCGAAAACTAAACCGTCTTTAGGTCGGCCATGATAGGTGACGGTCAGGCTGACTTTGTCACCGCGTTTGGCGGCGTGCGGAAGAATAATGTCCAATCGCTCCGGCTGGCGCTCAAACCGGGCCGGAGCGCCGTCAACTGTCGCCGCGTCGATGGGCATCTCTCCAAAGTCCAAATCGATTCTGGTTAGATTCGCCGCGAGAACTTCCAGAGTGATCTCGGTCCGAGCTGAAGATATTTCGCTGAGCTGATCGTTAAATGAAAGGGCGACGTCGTAATGTAGCGGCCGCCAGGAGCTGATCACTCGCTCGCGCCGCTGGGCCGCCAGGCTCAAAGGAAGACAGACACCGAAGAGGATTGCGGCAAGCAGGAACAAACCGCCGGGTCTCAATGACTTCAATCTGATCGATTCGTGCATGGGCTTTGCGGGTTCGCTATCGGATCCCAAGCATTAGCAGCGCGGATCGGTCCGAGACTTCGCCGCCCCCTTCCGTCCATTCTAAATAGGGGACACGCTCTGCATCGGTGACCGGACGATTTCCCAGACGTGCCGCGGGAGTACGCTCGAACGCGCGGTCGGTCAAGGCCATGTGTGGGTTGCGAATGTGCAAGCTGGATAACTCAGCCAGCGCCCGCTCCGCAGATTCCACATCCGGGAAAAATTCTTCGTAGGCGAGCAGGTGCCAGACGGTCCCGGCGTCACGTTGGTCAACGGCGATTACACGCAACAAGCCGAAACCGCTTTCAAGTTGAAAAATTAGATCATCACCCGCAGCGAAAGTCTGGGCCATGACTGCAAAATTTATCAGCATCTCAGCCAGAATCCTAGTGAAAGGCCTTTCCGGATTACGCTTCGCATGTTCCTGACTTCTCATTAGCACCGTGGCTTTGACCGGTGACTGGGACGTTCGCCGAAATGGAAACCGCTTCAAGCGGTTTCCAAATGCTCGAGGCATTAGATTCAGCGGGGCTAAAGCCAGGGTGCTAATGAGACGGGCCGTTGCAAGCTGCGTAGCGCCGAGGAACTAATATCGATCATTGTCGATTGAAAATCCGCATGTGCGACTCTACAATGCCGAACCAGCTTGAATCGATTCAATCCGAAGAATGATTACTATGAGATTCTTGGTGCGAGCGAAGCTGCTTCGCCGCGTGAGATCGAACGTCTCTACAAGAGACTAGCCCATCAGCGTCACCCGGATCGCGGCGGTACTGAAGAAGATATGAAGGCGCTGAACGAGGCGTATCAAGTGCTGCATGATGAAACCGGGCGCAAAGAATACGACGCGCAACGAAGTCAGCCGGTGGCCCGGGCTGCAGCAATTCACGTTACACCGGCAGTCCGTGACGTCGGCGTGTACGGGCAGTTGCTGAGCTCGCTGCTCTGCATGCTGCTCGGCTTAATGCTTTTGTTTCTGGTGCGCTTTAATGGTTTATGGTTTCTTTGGCCGCTCTCAATTCTCGCGGCAGGCGTAATTCTTTTCGGCGTACTCATGGCGCATTCAGCGATGACTAACGCACGGGAGTCGTTTGCCGCGCGGCATCCCGTCCGACGGTCTTGGGCCGTTCAGGAGATCGCTTTCTGGTCGGTTATTTGCGCGGGCGGTTATGGTGTTTATCTGGTTCTGACTGCTCTCTGAAAGCGAAGACGTTGATGGTGACTGGACTTGATCTTCTATTCCTCGAGGTTAATAACCTGGAAGATTCCCTGTCGTTCTATCACGATCGTTTAGGTTTTGAAATCGAATCACATAATGCCGAAGCCGAACCGCCAATCGCATCGGTGCGGGCGGGATCTTTGCGAATCACACTGGTTGAACAAATCGAGACGATGCTGAAGCGTGGACGCGGTGTGCACTTCGTGCTTGGCGTAGACGACGTCGATCAATTTCATGAGGGACTGAGAACCAGCGAAGTGAAGGTCAGCCCGCCCACAGATGAAGGTTGGGGCGGACGGTTTATAAGTTTGCAGGATCCCGATGGATATCGATTGTTTTTCGTGACCTGGAATACGCAGAACCGCGGACGATAACTAATTGGTGGTTGGCAGAGCGCCGGAGGATTCCAAAATGAACTATCAACACATCGAAAATCTCTTGATTCGCTTTCGTGGCCAGGCCGTCATGATTAAGACAGTGTCGGGCGGCGTTTACGAAGGATCGATCAGTGATGTTACTAATGATTATGTTTCTCTCAAACCTAAAAATGAAGGCGACGATCCTAAACTGGTCATCGTTTTGTTGCACAGCATCGAGTCAGTTTCACCACAGATAAATTGATGGAATCTATTACAAAAAGTGATTCTGTACTGGCAACAAAATTTGCGTTTTGCGGAAGCAAAAAAAGCTTTGGTAATGGTTGCATCTTCCAAGTGAGTTGTGCATAATCATCCGGCGCCCGCCTCCCCGGTGGGCGAAGTGGTCGCGTGGGGTGAGGACACGTGGCCTTAGGGTGGGGCTTGTGGGAGGGCCCCGCCCGCTTTATTTTATGGCCCCATGTTTTCCAGAGTCGATGCCATTGCGCCAACCGTCCCGAAGGAGCTTGCAGCGTTGGACTTTCGAAAGAACTGGCATAAGATACGGCTCGACGATGAAACCAAGCCTATTCGTCTTGAATAGATGAAGCATCAGGCCACCTCCAGGGTGGACGCTTCGCCACAGTTGCCGCTCTGCTGAGCGCACGCTGTGGCTTTTTAGCGCCGCCACGAACGAGGGAGTTTGCTGCCACGATAAAAAATGGCCTCATTAAAGCGTCTGCTGGTCGGTAGTCCGATCAGAACAGCACGCTTAGCACACGAGCGACTGACCAAGAAGACCGCGCTGGCGATCTTCGCCTCGGACGCACTCTCGTCCACCGCATACGCAACCGAACAGATTCTCCTGGTGCTGGCCGCGGCTTATGTCGCTGGCCAGACTGATGCTTTTAGCCGTGTTATTCCCATCTCGATTGCCATAGCCCTCTTGCTGGTAATCGTGGCCATAAGTTATCGCCAGACGATTTACGCTTACCCTTCAGGCGGCGGCGCATTTATCGTCGCCAAAGAGAACCTGGGGACCTTGCCGGGGCTGGTGGCGGGGGCTTCATTACTGGTCGATTACGTCTTGACGGTTTCCGTTTCGGTGGCCGCAGGAGTCGAGGCGATAACATCGGCCGCATCAGGCACACGCTTCGCTGGTCTTCATAATCATCGTGTCTGGTTATGCCTTTTCTTCATTGCGTTAATAACTGTCGCGAATCTGCGCGGAGTTCGTGAGGCGGGTTCGCTCTTTGCCGCGCCCAGCTACGCATTTATCTTCAGTTTTCTGTGTCTGATCGGATACGGACTCTTTCGCTATTACTTGAGCCCGGGCGCTGTTCCCGTTCCCAATGATGCCGACTTGAAAATTGCTGAGGGCTATCAAGCCCACCCGCTGAGTTTGCTTCTCTTGCTGGGGGCTTTCGCAAATGGCTGCGCTGCCCTTACGGGAATCGAAGCAATATCGAATGGGGTGCAGGCATTCAAGCAGCCTGAGTCCAGGAATGCTGCCACGACGCTCTCATGGATGGCAGGCTTGCTGATTACAATGTTCCTCGGCGCGAGCGTTTTGACGCACCTATATAACATTCACCCGCTCGAGCATGAGACAGTCATTTCGCAGATCGCGCGCATAGTCTTCGTCGGCAAATTTGGATGGTTCTATTACGTCGTGCAGGCCACGACCGCGGCAATCCTCGTTCTCGCTGCCAACACATCTTTTGCGGGCTTTCCCCGTCTTGCCTCGCTGCTGGCGCGAGATCGCTTTCTTCCAAGACAACTCGCAAATCTTGGAGATCGACTGGTTTTTTCCAATGGCATTGTTCTCCTCGCGGTTTTTTCGGGAGCGCTGGTTTGGGCGTTCCGCGGAGACACCAGCCGCCTGATTCCGCTTTACGCGGTCGGAGTTTTTCTTTCCTTCACGTTGTCACAGGCGGGAATGGTGGTTCATTGGTGGCGCGAAGGAGATATGTTGCGTGCTATGCGACAGGCAGCCGGGCCGTCAAAGCCGAGCGCTACGGCGACACACAGACAAGCTGGAAGCAATGTTACGGGGGAACTCGAGGCCCGACGCTTAGGCATTGCCGCACCGAAGTCCATCGCGGATGTTGCTAAACTGCAAACGAAGTCGCATTGGAAAAAGTATCTGGTGATAAATGGGATCGGCGCAATTTCCACTTTTATTGTGCTGATGGTTTTCATTCTCACCAAGTTCCTGCACGGCGCGTGGATCGTTGTAATCCTGATCCCGCTTTTGGTGATGTTATTTCAAAGAATCCACCGGCACTACCTGGAAGTCGCAAAACAACTTTCCACCGAGGGCCTGGAAGGCTTGCGGCCGATTCGTCACGAAGTAATCGTGCCCATATCCGGCATACATCGTGGAGTAATCGCGGCGCTTGAATATGCGAAGTCGATTGCGCCCCACCACGTGACCGCGGTTTACGTCAATCTTGACGATGAAACGACGCAAAAGCTGCGTGAAAAATGGCAGGAGTGGGGTTCGGGAGTTAGCCTGGTGGTGGTTGCTTCACCCTATCGCTCGTTGCAGCGTCCGCTACTTAATTACATTGATCGAGTAAAACGCAGCTCGCACGGCGAAGTTGTGACCATTGTGCTGCCCGAGTTCGTCCCGGCAAGGTGGTGGCAAAACTTGCTGCATAATCAAAATACTTTGTTTCTGAAGGGCGCGCTGTTATTCAAAAAGGGAGTAGTAGTAACGAACGTGCCTTATCATTTGGAGCATTAAGCCGAGGCGATAACTCAGGCGGTCGCGGTCATGGTGCGGCTGGCAAGAAAGCAGGATCGGCAATAGACCGGGCGGCCTTGCGATGGAAAAAACGGCACAGTAGTTTGTTCCCCGCATTGGGCGCAGGTGACGGTGACTTCGATCCGCTGTTTGATTCCGGTAAGGTGGGCGGCGGAGATCGCCGCGAGCCGATCATTCTTTGCGTGTTTGCATGACTTGCAACGTTTAGGTTCGTTCTTTAGACCTTTGTCGTGAAAAAAGACCTGCTCGCCGGCAGTCCAAGTGAACGGCTCGGTGCAATCGACGCAGGTGATCGATCGGTCCTGAAAGTCAGACGACTGCTCAGTTACGATCTGTTGCATCCTGCTGTCTGCCATTGTGGTTTCCCTCCCCGGTTCAATGACGCCACAAGAATTATTTACGTAGGGCTGTACGAGGAGGCCGCGAAAAACTAACTGGCGCTGGTGCAGTTCAAGACAAGCACAGAAGCGGCGGCCGCAGCGGCAGCACTTATATGACTATGACCTGTCTCTGTCAAGCGTTTTCACGGAAAATGTTTTTGTGATTTATTGAGGGGCGTCCGACGCCCTTGCCACCACGATTGCAAACAGGTTTTGCGAAAATGAGGCTTCTGATTATAGGGTCAGGCGGACGTGAGCATGCGCTGATTTGGGCGTTGCGCAGAAATGCAACTCAGCCGCTCGAAATTTACTGTGCGCCTGGCAATGCCGGCATAGCCGAAATCGCTGAATGCGTCCCCATTAGTATTGGCGATATCCCAACCCTGACTTCCTTTGCCGAAAAGAAACTATTTGACCTGAGCGTTGTGGGGCCGGAAGCTCCCCTGGCTGCAGGCATCGTCGATGAGTTTGAAAAGCGCGGCCTGCGAATCGTTGGGCCGAGCAGGGATGCGGCGCGACTCGAGTCGAGCAAAGCCTTCGCAAAGGATTTCATGCGCCGGCATTCGATTCCCACCGCCCGTTACCGGCTAGCCTCGTCAGCGAATGAAGCAGTTACTATCCTGCGAAGCGGCGAATTTGGCGGACCGGCCGCGCCAGTCGTCGTCAAGGCCGATGGTCTGGCGGCGGGCAAGGGCGTAATTGTTGCCCAGTCACAGTCCGAAGCCCTCCAGGCGATCGAGGATCTAATGGGTGGGACGATCAGCGCAGAGGCCACGCAGCGAATTATTATCGAAGAAGCATTGACTGGCCGCGAAGTGTCTTTGCTGCTGTTCTCGGATGGGAAAGACTTTCGTTTGATGCCCGCATCGCGGGATCATAAACGTGTAGGCGAAAACGACACCGGGCCCAATACTGGCGGCATGGGCTCTATTACGGATGCCGCCATCCTGGATCATGCCAGGCTCGAACGCATTGTCCGCGAAATCGTCGAGCCGACCTTGCGGGGAGCGCTTGATGAAGGCTTTCCCTTTCGCGGTGTCCTGTTCGTCGGGTTGATGCTAACTCCTGATGGGCCTCGCGTGCTCGAGTACAACGTGCGTTTTGGCGACCCCGAGACTCAGGCAATCATGGTGAGATTGAACAGCGATCTGTGTGAAGTTTTTCAAGCAATTAGTGAAACCCGCCTGGGGGAGATTGATATTAACTGGTCCGATGAGCCGTCTGCTTGTGTCGTTCTCGCTGCCCCGGGTTATCCCGCCAAGCCCGAAACTGGATCGGTTATCGACGGGCTGGGTTTTGCTCAAGCAATCGAATCCGTCGAACTCTTTCATGCCGCAACCGCGCGTGGTCCAAACGGAGAGTGGCTCACCGCTGGCGGCCGCGTGCTCGGCGTTACGGCGAAAGGAGAAACTCTCGACCTCGCCTTGTCCCGTTGCTACCGGGCGATTGCCCGCATCAATTGGGAGGGAATGCATTATCGCCCCGACATCGGCCGTGCTTCATCTGGTTCGGCGCCGGCGGAATAAGACATTGCGGCCTGCATTTGTGCTCTCGGCTAACTGCCAACTGCCCACTTTCTCTGCTATACTCGCGACCAAAATCGGATGAAAATGCAACCGGTTGCGCTGTGGTTTCGTATTATTCGGCGGCATGCCAGCGTTTTCGACGACCGCTTTGAAATCTGACCTGATCTTCGAATCTGAATTTTAGCCGGAGGATGAAATGGGACTGTGGACAAGAGTAAAGCGTTCGATGCGCGCGTTATTTGGCGGGATTGTCGAAAAGACCGAGGATCCGGAGCTCATTCTGCAACAGACAATTCGTGACATGCGCGACCGCATTCCCGACCTTAACAACTCAGTCGCGCAGGTAATGGCTACTGAAAAGCTGCTGGCTAAGAACAAGGAGCGGCTCGAATCGCAGGTTGTCGATTTGGACTCGAAAATCAAGGCCTCGGTCAAGATGGGGCGCGACGACATTGCCACGGCTTACATCGGACAGCTGTCGCAGGCTCAAGTCGATCTGCAGAAAACCGGGCACCAATTCGAACACGCTCAGTTGGCATCAAAGCAGGCGTTGAAGGCCCGCGACAACTATGTGTTGCAGATGCAGAAGCGCAGCGCCGAAGCCATGCAACTCATCAATCAATCTAAGCAGGCGAGACTGCAGGAGCAGTTGGCGCAGACCATGGAAGCATTCAATCTCGGCGACGATGCTTCGACTTTCAACGAGATGCGCGACAAGATCGATCGCCGCGCCGCCGCCGCCGAGGCCAAGATGCAGCTCGGCTCGGCCTCGGTTGATAACCAGATGCAGGAAATCGAGCGCGAAGCAATGGACATGCAGTTGCAGGACAAACTGCTCCAGTACAAACGTGAAATGGGTTTGTTGCCGGCCGGGAGTTCCGACTCAGCACCACAGGCCTTGCCGGCCCAGGGTGAAACCTCATCGCAGTAACTGTTTGAAGTTCTACCTTCTGGCGGCCGGCTCTATGTGAATTCAACGGCCGCCTGAAGGTGGAATTCCAAACTTTAGGCATGTGAACAATCACGGAACATGTTTCGTAGGACAAATGGAATTGCCCAAGATCGACTTTCGGTATCTGAAAGAGGCATTCAAAGAGCCGATTAATTTTTGGGGCCTGGCCGGCTTTGCCATCGTGGCCGCGTACTTTCAAGACGTGACTCCTCTGATGGCGGGTATGGCGACTGAGGCCCTTTATCTTGCCGTTGTGCCAGCTGCACCATTCTATCGTCGTTTGGTTGAGCGTCGTGAAAAAGAGCGCGCCCGGAAACTCCGTGACGCCCAGCGCGAGGCCGTGATCAAAAGCTTCGATCCACGCGAACGTGAAGCCGTTGAGTACCTGCGCTGGATGAAGAATCAAATCTATTCAAACTATAAGAAGTTCACCACCAGCAAGCAGGTTCCCGCAAACATCGAAACTCTCGATCAGCGTTGGGAGGACTTCGTCGATCTGCTCGATGTCTATCGCCGTCGCAAACATCATTTGCGATCGATTAATCGCCAGGCGGTTCAGAACCAGTTGAAACAGGCCGAGCATGCGGTCCAGAATTCCACCGACGATCGTTCCAAACGCGTGCAACAGGCGAACGCTGAAATCCTCAAGCGCCGGGTCGCCGCGTTCAACGATCTTGAGCGATCCGTGCGTCTGGTGGAAGGGCAGTTGCAGTCAATCGAAAACTTTTTCGGCCTCGTCAACGATCAGGTGGTGACCTTGCCAACTCCCGAGAGAGTTTCGGCGCTGCACTTCGAAGAACTCAGCGATTCAATCGCGATGACACGCCAGATGCTGGAAGAAACGGCCGACACTTTTGGCATGCTGGACAATCAAAACCGAGAGTTGGACCTGCTTCTGTCCAGCGGGTCATCCGGTAAATAAAAGCAGTAGCCCGACCATGAGGGAGGGCGTCTTCGACCGCATTGAAATCACGCCCTCCCACACGGTCGGGCCACTGCCTTATGGGCCATCCTAACGGTCTGATTCCCAGTCACTTAGCCTTAAAGTAGCGTCTCAGGAAACACACTCTATCGTGTTGAAAAAAAAAGTAACCACAAGATATTGACTTCTTGAGTCAAGAGGTTTATAGTGCGTCCTGCTCGGATTGAGGCGGCTGGCGGCGGCGGGTAAGAGGGTCTAAACCCGATTCCGCAAGGTTTTCTGTGACTTCGAAAAACCGACCGTAGTACCTGCAATACAACTTGAGTTTTCTAAAGGGCGATCATGCATCGTCGAGGCATTTTATTCTCCAAAATCGGCTCGCGTGCGGTCCTCGCGCGGGAAAGGTAAAATAGATGAACATGGCGAGTGGTGCGAAGATGACAAAGGTGTCTCAGAAAGAAAATCCCTCAGCGACTGTTTCTCTCGAGCGTCAGATCAAACCTCCTGGTCTTAATGCGCGACGAGTCATCTCAAAACGGTATTCGCTGAAAGATGCTCGCGGTGCTTACCTTGAAGAATGGTCCGACATCGTCGCCCGCGTTGTGGCCCACGTCTCAGTGGCCGAAACCGATGCTGATAAGCGCGACGAATTCTTCAACACCATGTCCGACATCATGCTGGCGCGTGAATTCGTACCTAACACGCCATGCCTGGTCAACGCCGGCAAACCGAACGGGCAACTGGCCGCTTGCTTTGTGCTTGATGTTCCTGACTCGATCGCCGGAATTATGAAGACGGCTACCGATGCAGCGATCATTCATCAGACCGGCGGCGGCACCGGCTTCACGTTTGAAAAGCTTCGCCCCAGCGGCGCGATGGTCAGCACCACTCATGGAGTGGCCAGCGGCCCGGTGTCGTTCATGAATATCTTCAACACGACGACCGATACCGTGAAGCAGGGTGGCGTCCGTCGCGGCGCCAACATGGGCATGATGCGGGTCACGCATCCTGACATTCTGCGTTTCATTCACGCCAAGAATGATCAGCACTCTCTGACGAACTTTAATATCTCGGTCAACGTTACCGACAAGTTTCTCGAAGCGGTTGAGCACAACGAGTGGTATCAGCTCGATTTTGATGGGCAGCTCTGGAGCGATCCGATTTTCGATCCAGTCACCGGCCGAGACTATGTTGTCTATCGTCGCCCTGATGGTTCGACGGTCACGTTCCGCGATAAGGAAACCTTCGACACGGCAGATCTTTCGGATGCGATGATTGAAGAGCCGCCAACCCCGGGCATGGCTTACGCTCCCGACATCTGGAATCGCATCATTGCCAGTGCGCACAAGTATGCCGAGCCAGGCAT
>DATNNY010000299.1:0-2760 GCA_035601635.1 Pyrinomonadaceae bacterium | reverse complement strand
CCGCCAAATCGCTCAAAATCTTGGTAAGCGCATGGTAAGCATTTGACTGCAAATGAGGTGTTTTGGTGCAACTGAGGAGCTTCTAACGCTAACAAAACAAACCAGAATCGATCAGTGCGAACGGGTCAGAGTGAATTAGCAAACCGCCAAAACTGCAACTGAGATGGGCTTAAAGCACTTCACAACACTCGGGAGGACCTCAAAACAGCCGGGTGCAACTCACAAGACAGGCGGTTTGAAAAACCGTTGTCAGTCCCCTGGCCTCAAATTTTCGTATAGCTGAGACCCTCCCAGTTCAGATCAGGGTAGCTTGTCGAAAAAGAGATAAAGGGCGGCAATCCGGCCGTCCCTGGCAATGATAAAATCAGTCCCGGCGTAAGTTGGTGCCTCACCAGGGCGGCCCGCTACCCATCGGACCCGCCCTCCGTTACCTGTCTCCTCGGGCTCCGCAATTGGCTGATACCGAAAGTCAAGGTGGGTAGCCCTAATCTCGCCCGCGATGCGGTCGATCTCGTTGCGGCCACGATAGACTCCCTTGCTGGGGTCGTAGAACACGCCATCTTCCGTGTAGAGATCTTGAACGGCCGCGCGCCGGCGTGCGGGGTCGTTTTCACCGAAGACTTCTTGAAGATTGCGGGTCAGCAAAGTCGCTATGCTGTAGGACATGGCTTGTCTGATTCTCCGTTCTTATGTCAAACCTCGCGCTGGGCGGTGCGCATGAATTCACAATGAGCCCTGCCAACCAGAGAGTCCAAGAAAACTCGCAGTGAACACTACACGTATCACTTGCATTTTATCCCCTCTCAAAGCTGGCTACCGCAATTAGCGTGGTGCTGACTTGGCGTTCTCTGAAGCTGGGAAATTGACTCGGGCCCACGCCGAGAACTTCGTTGCCTGCCGGCCTGCTACTTTGTTGGCGAGCGCGATTTGGTCGCGTGAGTCAGAACCCAAATATGTGTGCGCCTGAAAGTAAGCGAACATTTCCGCTATCTCGGCAGCTCCAGGGAAGAAACCTGCGAAGACCTCCTTGGGCACTTGGTTGAAAGAGAAGGTGTGACCCTGTTGCTTTAGCGTATCGATGATTTCATTGAAGCTCATGAAATCGCCGACCAGGGGCAGATACTCACCGTGACCGGCCTGTTCGGGGTGAGCAAATGCTCCGGCGACGATGCCGCCAAGCTCGGTAATGTCGGCCATGTGAATGCTCCGTATCGTTGGATCTAGCGGGAGAGTCCAGCCTGCGGATCCGTTAGGTTGCTTTTGCGGACCAAGAACGCCGATAAGGTTCTGATAGTAAAAGGGCGAGATGACGAACGTATGATTCGCAAACCCGGCTTCTCTCACTATGCGGTCGACTTTAGCTTTCCCCGTGAAGTGGGGAACGTGCAACTTGCCTGTACTGATTGCTTCGACGTCCGGTAGTGTGGACCAGACGAAGTGCTTGACGCCGGCATCCTTGGCGGCGCGTACGGCAGCTGTTGCCTGCTGGAGTTCGCTCGCTCCGTGCTCCTGGAAGTTAGTTACGAGAAATACGCCATACGCCCCATTAAACGCGGCTGCAAGAGTTTCTGGGCGATTCAAGTCTGCTTCGACGACTTCGTGGGCCAGTTCGCGATGCTTGGCCGGATTACGAGTCAAGGCGCGCACCTGGAATTGATTGCTGGCTTGAAGGGCGCGTACCACCGCGCCTCCTTGTTGCCCGGTTGCGCCGACTACCGCGATGACCTTCTTATCTGTAGTTGCCATGTGTATGTGCCTCTCTTCCTCACTATCTATTGATGCAGAGTCTATTGATATAGATATATTGTACTGGACATTGGTTACATGAAAGAGCAAAATGGTTTTTGTTATGGACAAGAAGTCGCGCGACCCGATTCACTGTTGGTTGGTATTGATGAAGGCGTTCCACGCAGCCGCGAAATATCTTTATGCGGGACTTGCGGAGACCGGAATTGACGAGACCGACTTCCGAATACTGGAAGTGCTCCTAAATAAAGGGCCTTTGCCCGTGAACACGATCGGCCCGAAGGTGAACCTGACGCCCGGATCGATCAGTACGGCCGTTGACCGCCTCGTTGAAAGAGGCCTAGTAAGCCGAGTTGAGAGTCCTGAGGATCGGCGGATTCGGGTCGTGTCGCTCACGCCAAAAGGCAAAGAATTGATCGGGCCGATTTTTCGCAAACACGCAGCTGAAATTAAGAACGTCTTTGCCGATGCGAGTCTTAAAGAATTGCGATCTCTTGAAGCGACATTGAAAAAGATCGGCAAGCGCGCCGAGAGCCTGAGCAGCAGGGGCGATCCGAGCACTTTACGCCCACGATGACATACCGGCGTCGTGAGGCGCTACATCGTCAAAGCCCTGTGTGGCTTTGACACTTCAGCGGTTCCCGGAAGACCATAATTCCCAAGACCTTCATCTTTAGCGACCGTCATGGGCATACTTTGGCCCAAGCGACCGTTGAAGTTCTAATGTCAATATAGTTGTCCTCACGATGTATCTATGTCAATATAGTCGGCATCAAAGTAGAATGGCCAACCGAAGGTGCGGGCCACGAGGAGAAGAATATGAAAATTGCTTCCACTATCGCACGCTACCTGCTGGGTGTGACTTTTTTGACGTTCGGGCTTAACGGATTTCTGCATTTTATTCCCATGCCCCCACCTACTGGCGTCGCAGCACAGTTCTTCGGGGCACTCTTTGTGTCCCGGCTCTATGTCGTGATTTTCCTGTTGCAGATCGTGCCCGCGGTCCTGCTGCTT
>DATNNY010000298.1:0-5617 GCA_035601635.1 Pyrinomonadaceae bacterium | reverse complement strand
TCGTTCTCCTTAAATCTAAATCAGTAGTTTGTTAAGAACCGCAGCAAAGCAACTGAATGCTTTCCACGGGATCTTTAGACGCGAAACATATCGGCGCGCCAGCCCTTGATGGCCCGCTTGATGTCGCCGGCCTTAGCCAGCTTGCCCGCGAGAACCGCATCCACCAATTCTTCCAATTCATCATCGCCGGCAAACCGGAGCGCAATTATCTGCCCCATGTTTAGGCCGCTTGCCTGTTGGCATATCGGGGCGGAAAGAATTTGCTGGTAGCGAAGTTTTTCTTCGAGCCGAATGAGTCGATCCTGCACTTTAAGCGAGTTCGCTCGAACCAGAAACGCGAGCACGAGGAGCGCCACCGAAACAACGATCCACCAACCTGAGTTTCGACCGGGCGCTTTGATGAATTGGACCACGGACCAGATCACATTAATCAGCATTACCGGCGCAATGAAAAAGTGAAACGGCGGTTGCCAGCGCGTGTGATTTGCAAATGTTTGGGGTGTGTTTGCCATCTTGATTTCCTCTAGTCTTACGAAGCGAAAATACTCTGGAAAGAACCCATCGACTGGCCATTGAAGATCGTGACAGATTAGTAACCCCGGCGTAACCCTGGGATGATTCGTAGAATGGATTCAAAAGCCCCGGAAGGGCGACCGAAGTGCCAGGCGTTTTATGTCTGCCCTCCGCTCCGCGGGCTTACAATCGAGAGGTCGATCCGTCCCGGGCTTACGCCCAGGACTACAAATATGCCGCGCCTAAGGCGCTCGTTGTCGCGCACATTCAACACTTTCTTCATTAGAGGCGCATCATTAATGTACTCACCAGGTCTTCTCGCATCCTTCGCGGCTCTTCACAAATTCGTTGGCAGCAGCGGACCTGAGGCGCCGCGCCCTACTGGTAAAGGCTGCTCGGGTTCCGGAGTGAAGTCCTCGCCGGGATTGATGAACTGGTTTCGCTCGAATCTATACTGCTTATCATACAACTGTTTATAGCGGCCGTCGGCAACCAGTAGTTCTTCGTGCGTCCCGCGTTCGACAATCTCGCCGCCTTCCAGCACCAGGATTTGATCCGCGCTGCGGATCGTCGAGAGACGATGCGCGATCACAAAGGTAGTTCGCCCACGACGCAGGGACTGTAGTCCATCCTGAATCATGGCTTCGCTTTCGCTATCGAGACTCGACGTGGCTTCGTCCAGAATCAGAATTTTGGGCCCAGCGAGAATCGCGCGGGCAATGGCCACGCGTTGACGCTGACCGCCGGACAACTTTACACCGCGTTCTCCGACTATTGTGTCATAGCCATCGGCGAACCCGTTGATAAATTCCTCGCAATGCGCCACCCGGCTGGCTTCGATAATCTGCTCTCGCGTGGCGTGCGGATGCGCAAAGCTAATGTTCTCTGCAATCGTGCCGTCGAAAAGAAAATTGTCCTGCAAGACCACGCCCAGTTGATTCCGGTAATCCTTCAGGCGAATCGATTCCAGATCACGATTATCGGCGGTCACTTTACCTTCGAGCGGACGATTGAAGGCCATCACCAGACTGATCAGCGTGCTCTTGCCTGATCCGCTCGAACCGACCAGGGCGGTGGTAGAGCCGGCCGATGCCGTGAAAGAAACGTGCTTTAAGACCGGCACATCCTCATTATATTCAAAACTGACATCGTCAAAAGCAATTTCACCTGCGAGGTCCGGACACCTCTCGCGATCGGCTTCGTCTTCATCTTCAGTAGTCATCCGCTTGATTTCGCGGATGCGATCGAGGCCGGCGAAAGCTTCGGTAATTTGCGTGCTAATCGAAGCGATTTCAACCAGCGGCGCGGCTACCATCATCGTGAAGAAAATATATGTGACCAGGTCCCCGGGCGTCATTTGCCCATTAAGAATCGAGCGGCCACCCACCAGAATAAGGATCACGCCAATAATGCCAATAATGACAGTAGAGAAGGCGGTGATGGCGGAAACTCCCGTCATCGATCGCGCGACGTTGCGGAACAGACGGTGCGCGCCCCGCGCAAAAACCAGTTCCTCGCGCTTCTCGGCGGCGTAGGCTTTGACGATGCGAATCCCGCCCAGTGATTCGGTCAAGCGGCCGGTAACTTCCGCGTTAATTTGACCGCGTTCCCGAAACAGCGGTCGTAGCTTCTTGAAGGCAGTCGCCATGGCGCCGCCAAACGCGGCGAGCGCGAGCAGCGTTATCGACGTCATCCGCCAGTTCAAATAGAAGAGGTAGCCGAGCGCGATCGCCGCTGTCACGAGACCGCCAACCAGTTGCACCAGTCCGGTGCCGACAAGATTTCGAATGCCCTCGGCGTCACTCATGATGCGTGAGATAAGCACGCCGGTCTGGGTTGAGTCGAAGTACTTGATGGGCAGACGCGCCACATGTTCCTGAACGCTCTTGCGCATGTCAGTGATGGCTCGCTGGGCGGCTACGCCGAGTATCTGAGTAAGAGCGAATGAACTCAGCGCCTGAACCAGGGTAGCGAGGCCGACCGCCACCGCCAAAGGTACGAGCAGTTCACCACGGTGTTTGATGATCACGTCGTCGATCAGATATTTCGAACTCGCGGGCAGCACCAGACCGACCGGTCGATTAACGACCATCAGCAGCATACCCAAGGCCAGACGATAGCGATGCGACCAAATCAGTTCCCGGGCATCACGCCAGGCATCGATGCGGTTCACTCGCTTTTTCTCTGGTTTAGTAATCGTCGTGCTCATGACTGCTGATTTAGTAGGCCGTGCTTCTTTCATTCGCACCGCGGCTTTAGCCCGGTGAAGTGTATTTCGCAACACAAGCCCGAAACCGTTTGAAACGGTTTCCATTCCGATGCCAAACATCCATCGCCGGGCTAAAGCCACGTGCTAATGAGAAGAATCGGCACGACTGCCGGAATTGCCCTTCTCTTCACTCCGCGCAAAGCCCGCCTCCATCACCTGCCACATCTTCCGATCCTGCCAGCAAACGTTCCATGTGCTGGCGCGCGTTCCAGGCTCCGGTACGTCCGGCGACCTCGATACCTTCAATCCACGCGAGTCGCGCATCTTCCCGCCGGCCCAACTTCATCAACGCCGTGCCGAGCATTTGATATGCGGAAGTGTATTGAGCGTTGAGCGCCACGGTGCGGCGTAAAGCATCCACCGCCTCCTGCCAACGTTCCAGCTTCACATACTCGTTTGCCAGCCCGTACCAGATCATAACCTCTTCAGGCTGTGCTTCGGCTATTGCGAGCAACGCCTTGATTCTGTCCTCGGCCATAGTCTCTTCAGGTCTCGGGCCCCACTGGCGATCAGGTTTCAATCGGGTTTCATTAAGAACCGGCCCGACTCTCGCATTTCGTTTGAAAACCGTTGAAAGGCCCAGCCCGTCAATCGCTCTCCGCGATCACCTCGATGAAGCAAAGAGCTAATGAGAATGAACCAATCGTCTCAACTGCAGACCCAAAGAGCAAGCCAGCAGTGCGTGATGAGTGGAATAGGTGTACGATGAAGCACGATTTTCAGGAGGTGAAACGATGACATGGGATGGAGATGATCTAGCCGGGCAGGCCGAAGAGGTCTTTGAACGGCAGCAGGCGGCGGCTGACGCCCGGGCCCACAGGGGCACTTCCACCGTTGAGGAGCGGGCCCGCAGCGCGAGATTTGAAACGTTGCGACTTTCACGTTCCCGCATCATGGGTCAACTGAGCCGGGCCACCAATCCGGCGCATCGGACCATGCTTGAAAGCGCCCTGAAGTCGATTAATGACGAGATGGGCGAAGGATAGCGAGCCTTAGTCTTCGTGTCCTCAACCCCAGTTGATTTGCTCGCCGCCAAGTATCCGCGCGCACACTTACTCACAACCATTTCTGTTAAGGTCGAGCGATCTAATTCACCGGACGCGGGGTGGGTAGCCTTTAGGTCACAGGAACTCGGTACAGAACCGGGAGCGGTAGCGACCGAGTCAAACACTCAACCTGCGCGGTGACGAACCAGTTCTAAACAATCGATGGATCGCAGCATTCGCAATCCTTTATTCGACACCCCACAGTTGAATGGCTGGACCCCGTCGCTACCGCTCCGGGTTCTGTCCCGCAAACGCCAGTTGACCTCAGCGATCAAATGCCGGGGCGGCCTGTTTCCAAAGCTTTCAAGAGCTGATCGACCAATTCAATCTCTTCATCGCTGGGCTCAAGTTCCTTGTACCGGTTCAGAGACTGCGTCGCTGCCTGCACATTATTGAGGCGATGATAAACCAGGGCGAGGTTGTAATAGACAAGTGAGAAGTTGGGCTCAATCTGAATGGCCGCTTCGTAATGCAGACGCGCCAGCGGAAAGTCGCCGGCATCGTAATAGAGATTGGCCAGATTGTAATGTGCCTCAACGTGGCGCGGATCGTTCTTCAAAGACTGGGTGAAATTCTCGAGCGCGCCAATTGTGTTGCCGCCGTCCAACTCAATAATCCCCAGGTTGCAATAAGCCTCCGCCACATTGTCGCCTGAGCTGATGGCTTCGACGTAAAACTCGCTCGCCTTTTGGTCGCCCTGCTCATGCAACAGCAGTGCTTCCTCAAACGGCGTCAGCAACCGGGCGACCTGAACCTGACGCACCTCGGCTCGAAATAGACTCAGCTGGCCCTGCAATTCGGCTTCGATCTGCTTGATTGTCAGGCCTTGCGTGCGCATTTCACGCACCCGCCGGAAAAGAGTGAGCGCTTGAAAATCATAAGTGAAGTCGCCGCTGTCTCCGGCCGGCACGCCCTGGATTATTCCGGCTTCGGTCCAGCGCCGCACCGTGCGCTCGCTCAACCCAAAGAGTTGTTTGATTTCACGAACCGAATAGCTGGATTTGACGCGTTGATAATCCGCCTTGGCGGGAACTGGCGAAGGGAACGAGAGGACCTTGCGAATCTTTTCGGTCATGCGCGGGTTAATAGCCTACACGAAAACCGTCTGATTTGGGAATCAGATCTTCAATAAAACCTCCGCGCGTATCTTAAGGCCTGAGGCCTGGCTCAGCATTTCACATGACCCAACAGCAGATATACGATTATGAAAATAACAATTGTCGAGAGACAACCGCCGCCCCACTTCCAGGCAGCCACGCCCGCCAGACATCCGCGTAAAGGACCTTCCATAATAGATTCCTCCTGTGCAATTGATCCGGACTCTTCCTGCTCATCGCCGAACCAAAAGAAAGAGCGGCCGGGCGGGCCGCTCTCGGTTTCAGAAAATTAAATCTCATCGCATCAGTAGTTCGTCTTGCTCTTGTTGGTGTTAGCAGCTTTGTTAGAATTGGCCGATTTCGCTGGGGGACTCACGGTAAGGTGGTTAGAAACTTTCTTAACCCCATCGGTTTCTTTAGCGACCCGTTCGGCTTCGGCTTTCGCAGCCGGCGTATCAACGGTGCCGCGCAAGGTGACCTCGTTATTCACAACATCGACGTTGATCTTCCTCTCAGGCGTCTGCGAGTCGCCGATTAATTTGGCGACTATTTTCGCATGAATCCAGGCGTCGTCCAGCGTGTCGCCGATCGTTTCCTTGTTTCCTTTAGCCCGAGCACGTTCTTCGCGCGCCTGTTCTTCCGTGTACTTGGGAGTCGCCGTTGGGGTCGCCGCCGCCCGGGTGCCAGTCATG
>DATNNY010000297.1:0-18640 GCA_035601635.1 Pyrinomonadaceae bacterium | reverse complement strand
TTGTTTTTGAGGAACGCTGGCGCCGGGCGATTGTGCCCGAGGCCATTTACGGGCGGCCACGGAAACGACGATCACGACGAGGGTGAGTGCTAGTGAAACAACCAGGATACTATTGCGCGTCGACCTCTTAATATTCATTTGGAACCTCCAGTAATTGATGGGATATCTACGCATGTTTCCACTTTGCGTTAGATTGAAGGCTGACTACCGAGACATCCGGTGATGTGGGGATAGAGGAGCCACTTAATGAACCGACTATACTCCCTGATCTGATTTCGTCAAGAGGCTTCGCAGTTGTGGCGCAAGCGTGACAAACACAAAGGCAAGGCTTCCATGCAACTATCACTACGAACGAAACGGGCAGACCAATTAGGTGTAGGTAAAGTTGTGGGCGCGGTGCTTACTCCATCGTGCGACAGCATCGCAAAGCCTTGCCCGATCTTCGTATCGACTCGGTCCAGTGTGCCGTTGACTTTCTTGTAGACGCTTTCAATCAAGCCGCGGTGTTGTTAACTGAGATCACCTAATCGCCGTCGCGAATTTGCCAGTCGCAGCGCTTTGGTAATAAAGTCACCCTCTAATTCAGAAGATTTTTTCTAACAACATATGAAGACTTCGCTGTTCGACCTTGCGCTTAATGCGATAAACGAAAAGTGTCTCACGGCGGCGGTCATCGATCGTTTCCGCAACGACCGCCGCCGTGATGTGTAGTTATTTGAAAGGACCAAGCTGTGCCTTTTTCCTGCCCTCTTACGGCTGCCCAAATCGTTGCCGATATTCGGCCGAAGACAGGAAGGCGTCGATCAGGGCATTAACTCCATCCTGATTCGCCGGGTTGCCGTAATTATTCAGGACGGAAAGCCAGAACTGAAAGCCGCCGTCGTCGTCCGACACGGAGCGTCGGAGATAGACCTCATAGCATAAGTGTACGAACGTGTAATTGTCCGTGGTGCCGCCTCCGGGCGCGAAGAGCCATGGATATTCGGCGACCCAAAACGCTCGCGACACGTCGATGCGCTTTGTATGCGTGCACCCATTGTTGTCGTTGAAGCCCGTGCCACAGTTGTTGGTGATCTGTCCCGTCCAGAAATCCAGCCCGCCTTCATCCGGTGTGGGCTGATTCACCAGGAAATCCGCATAGTGTTGCCAGACGAAGAACCTTTGATTGTCCACGGGATTCGTCGTGGTGGGCAGACTTCCGGTCCAAAGCAAGCGGTTAGCCGTTCCCCCGGGAAGGTTGCTCAACTTACTGAGGCTCGCATTGCTGTCGATGAACCGGACAACCCGATCGGGACAGGTCGATATCGCCCCGCCTAAAGGTGATGATGGTCCTTGAATTGGATAAGCAGAACAGTTTGTCATGCCGGTTCGACCTTCGAGATACAAGCTGACTGCTCCAGCGCCATGCGGCGAAGCCATGGATGTTCCTGAGAAGGTATTTGTGTCTGTGTCGCTACCGTTCCAAGCTGAGGTGATGCCGACGCCGGGCGCATGAAGATCCACCAGCGAACCGAAGCAGGAGAAGTCGGCCCGGATGTCCGAAATGTCCGTCGCTCCGACAGTCAATGCCGCCATTACATCGGCAGGAGTGTTATTTGAAGCATCATCAAAATCGTTTCCTGCGGCGACTGAATAAGTCACTCCGTCATTAATGGAATTATTCACCGCATTGTCGATTGCTGGCCCGACACTTGCGACACGTCCGCGGAGACTCATATTGGCTACGGCGGTGCCTGAAGGATTGGCGTCGTGGTCACTAGTTACCCAGTTGATTCCCGCAACCACGCCATCAATTGAGCCACCGCCAGCAGAATTGAGGACTTTAACCGAACGGATGGTCACATTCTTGGCCACCCCATAACTTGCGCCCCCAACTGTTCCGGCGACGTGCGTACCATGACCATTGAAGTCATTATTACCTCCGGAACTTCCCTCGTTAACGAAGTCAGCGGCGATCGATGCGCGGCCGCCAAAGTCTTGATGACTTGCCCGGATGCCGGTGTCAATCACATAGGCTGTGACGCCTGAACCGGTGGCGTTGTAAACGTACTGATTATCCAGAGGTAACGACATTTGGTCGATGCGATCCAAGCCCCACGACGGTGGGCTAAACTGCACCGTCGACTGCTGAACCAGCCCCACCTCTTCAACCCATTTAACTTGTGGGCGTTGACTAATGGCGATGGCTGCTGTTTCATTCGGCAATTCTATCGAGAAGCCCTTGAGGGCGGTTTCATAAACAAACCCAACCTTTCCGGAATGAACTAGCGCGATTGTGCTGGCGATTGAGGCTATCTTCGCCCGTCGCGTACCTAGTGAGGCTTTATTGGAGACCACGTCGTCCTTCAGCACGACGATGTACTTGTTTGGAACCGCATTCTGAACTTTGACGAACTTGGTTTGCGGCGTAAGGGAGCGGTCGATCGGGAGCGGACGCGATGTTCTGAGCGGTGAAAACTCAGGCGGATAGACTGTCTGGTTACCCAGCGTTGACTGACCTATTGTTGAGGTCGGCATTGACGTTACGACCAACGCGAGAGCGAATACGCTCAACGCGACGAAACAAGTCTTGATACTCTTCATGGTAGCTCTGTCTCCTTTTAGTTCTGGAGATGAAGACACGCGTTCTTCATCTGGGATTGAGCCACTGCTGCGTCAGGATAGCGTTACTGAATAGCGCATTCTGTCTGCCGCAACCTCATGGCAGATGTAGATAAGAAAAGTCACGTTCTCACATGCAAACGAATGCGAGGCGTTTGCCTTTCCATCAGTTTTCAGCTTGGGGCAAGGGAGATTGAGAAGGACGAACCTGCGCTCGGGCCGGAGCGACGTCGGGAGAGAATAGGGTCTATCGCGACTCAGGAGCACTCATCATGGAAGAAAAGACAAGATAGGATAAGGGCACAGCTTCGCTTCACAACGATTCTTACGAAGTGCTACTGATAAATAGTTTGCGCGAGCAATCGCAACAACGACTAAACGAGAAAGGCCAATATACTCCGGCTGATGGTAAGAAATTTTGCAAAGCGACTGTTAGCGAGTTACAAGTTTGTTGCCTCGACACGAAGGGAGAACTTGCAATCGTTCAAGACAACGAGAACTCTCTCCCGCTCTATGTCTGGTTTCTCGAATAATTTCCGATCGTCGCTGACACGGGCCTTTATCTGGCGGCTTCTCTAACCTTCTTCTCTTGAAACCCGCGAGTCGAGTTGCCACCCAACTGAGTTTGGTAATAGAGTCAGCGACTATTCGAAGACAACTTTCTTAAGAAGACGCCCAATGAAAATCTCTCTATCTGAAACTTCGCTCCGGGGAATTGCTGAAACCCTGCGCGCTTCCAACGATGCGTTCACGGAAAACTATCCTGGCGAAACGGGACGGCGACAACCCGTGCATACGGTCTATGGCGGCGCGCATCTATTTCGCGCGGATACGGCCCAGCGGCTGGGGCAGGTGGCCGAGCGATCGTTCGCTGAAAACGCGCCGGACTTCGTGATCTTTGCCCGAGCTATCGGCTTGCCAAATGCGAATGAATTGCCCGATGTGCTGGGTTATGCGACCGGTCTCAGACAGCGGCTCAAGGACCAGCCTGATGCTGTGCGCGAAGAGAACAAGCCCGCCTGGCTGGCGCACACAATCCACGCGCGGGTCCAGGAAAAACTGCAACGCGAGCCGGTTGAGGATTTCCGCATAGACTTTGAAGACGGTTACGGCAATCGCCCCGATCAGGAAGAAGATGGTCACGCCGAATCGGCCGCAATCGAAGTTACCCGCGGACTGGCAGCGGGGACCTTGCCACCATTCATCGGCATTCGGATTAAACCTTTCAACGAAGAGTTACGCGCCCGGAGCATGCGCACCCTCGATATCTTTGTCTCGACGGTAGTGGCTGAGAGCGACGGCAGACTGCCGGAAAATTTCGTCGTCACCCTGCCCAAAATTACTACTCCCGAACAGGTGGGGGCGCTGGCCGATCTATTTGATCAGCTCGAGAAAAAGATTGGCCTGGCCGGCGGAACTTTGAAAATGGAAATGATGATCGAGACTACTCAGTCCGTCATCAACAGCGAGGGCAGGATCAATCTTCCCCTGCTACTGCGGGCTGCGCGGGGACGCTGCACGGCAGCGCATTTCGGCACTTACGACTACACGGCCAGTTGCAGCATTACGGCTGCGCACCAGCACATGATGCATCCCGCGTGCGATTTCGCAAAGCACATGATGCAGGTTTCATTCGCCGGCACCGGCATCTGGTTGTCGGATGGCGCGACTAACATCATGCCGGTCGGGCCGCATCGCGCCACATCGGGAATGCCGCTATCCCAGGATCAGACAGAAGAGAACCGCGCGGTAATTCATCGCGCCTGGAAGTTGCACTACGATCATGTCCAGCATTCCCTTATCGGCGGTTTTTATCAGGGATGGGATCTGCATCCGGCGCAACTGCCGACCCGTTACGCCGCGGTCTATGCGTTTTTCCTGGAGAGTCTGGATGCGGCGTCCGAACGCTTGCGCAACTTTGTCGCGAAGGCCGCCAAAGCAACGCTGGTCGGCGATGTCTTTGACGATGCCGCGACCGGGCAGGGCCTGCTCAACTATTTCCTGCGCGCGATAAACTGCGGCGCCATCACCAAAGACGAAGCATTAAGTCTTTCGGGATTGACGCTGGCAGAATTGCAATCAGGCTCTTTCGTCAAGATACTGAAGAGCCGGACATGATGAAATCGTTTCGTTATGGTCCATTCTGAACCCTGGACTCTTTTCATTAGCACCGTGGCTTTAGCCCGGTGAACTAGTGGTTGGGTTGGGCAGGAAAACCGTTTAAACGGTTTCGCGTGAGGTCGGATACAAACGTCACCGGGCTAAAGCCACGGTGCTAATGAGACTGTTACGAGCAAGGCCACAACAACCTGCCGGAAGGAGCTCAACGATGAAAGCTTGGAAGAGGATTGTTTCGGCTATCATGGTTTCAACTGCTATCACGGCAACGCCGTTCGCAAAGAAACTTAGAAATCATCAAAGCGACAGTGCCGCCGACCTTAGGATGAATTCGAGAATCAATCGCTTTGCGCCGACTACTTTGACGGCGAACACTGCCAGTCTATCGCTGAACGATCGTCAGGCGCTATTGAAGATTATCGCCGCCGCAAAACTCTTTGACCCGCTTTATCTTCGTCAGATTTGGAGCGGCAACGAGGCTTTGTTAAAGAAGCTGCAAGCCGACCAAAGCCCGCTCGGTCGTCTGCGTCTGCACTATTTCATGATCAATAAGGGCCCCTGGTCACAGCTCGACGCGAACGAGCCGTTCATCGAGGGCGTTCCGTCCCGCCCACCTCAAGCCAACTTTTATCCCGACGACATGACTAAGGATGAGTTCAATGCCTGGCTGAATACCTTGTCGCCCGAAGAGAAGGAAAAAGCCACCGGTTATTTTTACGTCATTCGTCGTGATGCTAACGGCAAGTTGAAAACCGTGCCTTACAGTGAGGAGTATCGCGAGTTTCTCGAGCCCGCTGCGAAACTCTTACGCGAGGCCGCGGTCCTGACAACTAACGCGACGCTAAGAGATTTTCTGAATAAACGCGCGTCTGCATTCGCCTCGAACGATTACTATGATAGCGATGTCGCGTGGATGGATCTGGACGCTCCGATCGATGTCACGATCGGGCCTTACGAGACCTACGAGGATGAATTGTTTGGTTATAAAGCCGCGTTCGAAGCGTACGTCACTCTGCGGGATGAAGCGGAATCGGCAAAGCTGAAGAAGTTCAGCCAGTACCTCCAGGAAATCGAAGACAACCTGCCAATCGATCCGCGTTATCGCAACCCAAAACTCGGCGCGGCATCGCCGATTCGCGTGGTCAATGAAGTGTTCAGCGCTGGTGAAGGAAACAGCGGCGTGCAAACCGCCGCCTTTAACTTGCCGAACGACGAGCGCGTGGTTAAGGAAAAAGGCTCGAAGCGACTCATGTTAAAGAACGTGCAGGACGCAAAGTTCAATAAGATTCTGATTCCGATTTCGCGGGTCGTGCTCGATCCAGCGCAGCAGAAAGATCTCGCGTTCGAAGCCTTCTTCACTCACATCCTGATGCACGAGTTAATGCACGGACTGGGTCCACATAACATCACCGTCGACGGCCGCGCCACCACTGTGCGTCTGCAACTTAAGGATCAATACTCGGCCATCGAGGAAGCCAAAGCAGACATGACCGGCCTCTGGGCTTTGCAATATCTAATCGACAAAGGCGTGATCGACCGGACGATGCAGCGCACGCTGTACACGACGAATCTGGCCAGCATGTTTCGTTCGGTGCGATTCGGCATTACCGAAGCGCACGGACGAGGCGTCGCCATGCAGTTTAATTATCTAACCGATGAAGGCGCCATTAAATTCAACGATAAAACCGGCACGTTCAGCGTTGACGAGACGAAGATCAGAGATGCCGTGCGTAAGTTGACTCACGAACTGATGACGATCGAGGCCGAAGGTTCTTACGAAAAAGCGAAGGCGCTGCTGGACAAGTATGCGGTGATTCGGCCGCAAATGAAGAGTGCGTTCGATAAGCTGAGCAACGTGCCCGTGGATATCGAACCGATCTTCCCTTTAGCGAAGTAATCATTTGGAGTGCGCCGGCAGAGCGCAGCGGCGACGGCGCTTTGGTTTAGATCCAAAGCGGTGTCGCGCTTCCGCTTGCCACCGCACTCCAAATCAGAACAGACTCCCCTGCTGATCCTCTTCATCAGCCTCGACTGATTCACTCAACCGCGGATAGCTCTCGATCAACTTTGCCGGTCCTGGCATTTGTTTCTCTTCCAGCAGCGCCAACACTTCGAAGGCATTTACTAAACTCTGACCCCGGGCGTGGTTGTTGGTAATCACGAAAGTTTGTTTGGCTTTGTCCGCCACCTGTTTGATCCGCTCGACCCACGGCTCTAGTTCATCTCGCGAATAGAGATAGTCATAGCGCTCGACCACATTCGCTTCTTCGCGAAACCAGTTCTGATAATTCCGTCCATGCAAACGAATGTAGCCGATTGGTGAAGTCACTTCCGCTGACGGTTTGATCGAATTCGCGAACAACGGTTGATCGATGTCGCACAGGCCCACCCTGAGATCTTCCAGCGTCTGCAGGATCCTTGGATTATTCCATGATTCATGCCGCAACTCGACCACCAAAGGGTAATCATGAAAACGCTCGCACAGTTTCGTCAGGTACGTGCGCTCTTCGCGATCATTCTTGAATGACCAGGGAAACTGGATCAGCACGGCGCCCAGCTTCTCGGCCTCCATCAGGGGACTGAGCCCATCGCGAAAGGCCCCTTCATCTTTGTTGGTGAGTTTGTCGCGCTTGTGCGTAAAAACCTTGTGCAGCTTCGCCGTAAAAATGAAATTCGGATTGTGCGCGACGCGTTTCAGCCACGATCTGGCCGTGTCAGGTGTGGGTGGATAGTAGAAGCTGCTGTTGATCTCGGCGGTGTCAAAGTATTTCGACACCAGCGCCAGCGTATCGAACTTTGTGCCGGCGCCTTCGGGATAGACGCGGCCGCGCCAGTCAGCATATGACCACCCGGCAGGACCGACAGAGATGTCTCGGAGAGCGCGCACGTTTGGGATTTTGTCCGACAAATTTCCGTTTGTCGAATAATATCTGCGAAGAGAAAAGAGTGTTGAGGCTGGGCACGCGGACGGCTCGTCCGCACTGAGCGCGCAGCGCGAATACGGTCGCTTCAAGGGAAACTTGAGCGCGTATCGGCGCGGCGGACGAGACGTCCGCGCTCCCAGCATCACGCGGCTGTTACTATTGGAGTTTGGGCTCTGGGAGTCTTCATTAGGAAGCTTCGAAGGCTAGCCGAAACCACGTCGAGCGAAAGACCAGAAGCCGCCAGTTTCCCCTTCTGATCAGAAAACTTTACCGCCGAGGTCAACTCAGAGGTATCCAAACGCCAACTGCCGCACGGGTTGCCTTCGATCTCGTTAAGCCCAGCGACGAGCGAGCTGAAATCGCGCCGTTCGATGCGCGGCCGCACGATAGTCTCAGCCCACGAGTAGTAAGGATAATCGAGCCGATAAGCCCAGCCACCGGCAAAAGGCGTGGCGATCAAGAAGACTTGGCCGCGCGCGTGATGCGAAATAGCCGTGAACGGCGCACTGTGGCGGGTCGGCTTGAACCCCGACGAACTGAAAATCTCAGGCGCCAGAGTTACCAGCGAGATCTTAGCCTCGGTGTCTTCGTCAACTCTCGATCGGCCCTTGGCAAAGCTATCCAGCGCTGAGGCGATCCGGTTCCAGGGATCGCACCACAGCGATGCGTAGTCATTCGTGCAGGTCAGGACTTTTTCGACATGAGGCAAAACGAGTTCGTAAGCCCGCGCGTCATCACTGACCGGCTCGCTGGCGAGTTGACGCGCCAGAGGCGAGCCCACATCTTCATCAATCGCTGATTCCGAACCCTGTATGACGATGCTGGCACGCACACCGGCTTGCGTGCTCAGCTCTGAAAAATCACCGGCTTCGGCAGCAGCAATCAACTTCTCGCGCAACTCGAGCGCGCGCTCGCCCGTCAGAACGGTCCAAACCGAAAGCACCCCGTCGGTGTCGAAGTGGTTGTTCGTTACCAGATCGATCCCCTGCGTCAACTCTTCACGATCAGGCGCCGATACGAGATTCAAAGCAATCTCAGTCGAAGTGTCTGCCTTTATCGAAGCCGGCGTTTTATTTCCCTTCCAGTGCGAAAAATGAATCGCGTTGTCTACGGTGCCGTCAATAGAAAGTTTCGGCACCTTGGCTATCGCGTCGCTGTAGTATTCGAATTTCATCGGGTTAATTCAATCTTTAGTTGACGAGATATCGCAGCAGACCTTCAAGAATCCTCTCGAGACGAAGACATATTCCCTGTCGTTTTCTATCTCTTTCCCCAATTCATTACGTAAGAGCTTCTTCAGCTCTCCTTCTGGCAGATTTGCATATCTGTTAGCTAAGTTGTTCAGGTCGTTAATCCGTTCTTGTCGTCTCTCTAATAGCTGTGCTCGATTTAACTCAAGCTTAAGTTGCGCGAGAGCACCTTTCCCATCACCCGGCTTCCCAAAAATCAATGTGCCAGTAGCGAACAAGTGATCCTTTGGCTCATCGTCATAAGGTTTATTAGCGGCTCCTCACGACTATAATAGTTGCTCTTGCGCCGATTACATTCCCCACACGCCAGCGTCAAGTTAGGCCAACTACAAACTAGATCAGGAAATTCCGACGTAGGCAAGATATGCTCAACATCGCCCGGATAGGTAGGCGTAATCTTGCTCTCACAGTACGCGCACTTCTCACTAGTCTCATCACGTATGGCCGTCTTGATTGCAGGCTGTCGGTAGCGATATCGAATTGCGTCAGTTAGAGTCCCATCTGTTCTCGCGGTCAAATACTCTTCAGTCCAAACAGCGCCATTGTCGCGTAGAACTTTGGGCTCCTCCAATTTTTCCAACTTTATCATTGTGTCTGCTGAGCTTCTATGACCTTATCAATCGCATCCGATACAAGTTTTTCGAGGCCGATTTGGTTTAACTCGGCGCGCAGCTCAGTTAGTGAGTGCTCGTCCAGTTTCATCCCCGAGTATTTCCGAATTATCGCGTCTACCCGCTGCTCCGCCCAAATTGGCATCGTAAAAGGAAGACCTGGCACATCCCTAAGAATTTCATTCGCCGTTCCTGCCTTGTTCACGAAGTCTAAATATTTGCTGCTCACTTTGTTTTCTTGGTTATAGTCCAAAACGTAGACATTAGAGTCAGCAACTGAACTGATAATAAAAGGATTATGAGTGGCCACAATAAACTGCACGCCCGGAAAGGCAGCTAGAAGCCCAACTAAAATAGTCTGCTGCAACGCTGAATGTAGGTGGTTTTCCGGTTCATCTATGGTGACGACAAAACGGGCGCCTTGTTCCGAGTACATGAATATCTGCCAGGCCATATCGATAATGGAAGCCACTCCACCCGAAACTCCGTCCAACGAGAAGTTTCCGGACCTAGTCATCAACACGACCTCAGGCATTTCAATCATTAACTTTTGAAAGCCGAGTTTGGGAGGTAACACTTTTCTCAGAATACTCTGAAATTGCTCAAAGAGATTCCTCGCCTGAGAGTTGGCAATTACAACCTCGTTGCCGTATCAAAAGTCGCCAGTCCAAGCAGAGCCTGCTTTATAAAGAAGTTGGGAGTCGCTCCGCCCCCCACCGCCCATATATCTGTTACGGACTTGGCCGGAATAGGTATTGAACGCTTCTTCGCGCGTCATAGGCTGGGTTGGAATATTCGAAACAGGTTGATAGTTGTAAACCGGCCGATGGGAGGGTATGTGTAGCCCCTTCACTGGCTTCTGAGGCGCAATAGCGATCTGAAAAGTTTGACTGTTTTCAGGGACAGACAAAGACGAAACTGTTCCATCTTCATAGGTAATCTCTCCGATAGGGTGGCGCGAGGGCTCAGGCTCCCTTCCGGAACTAGACCAAATACTTTTCCAAACATCGGCGAGATAGCGCAGCGCTCCTGTTTTCTTATCTCGAAGAGGTGTGCCAACTAGAGGAATATCCCATCCAAAATGCCTGCATCATAAATTGAGAATCGTAGTCTTGCCTGAGCCATTTGCACCTGTGAGGATTGTTAACCGCGAATGAAACTGAACTTCGACTCGTTCAATTTGCCTCCAAGCATGAATCTCAAGTGATTTGAACATGAGGAATTACTTTTTTTGTGCTTTTAGATGCGACTTCATCGGGACTGAGGGATCTGATTCTTCGCGATGGTAATAAGTGTTCGCAAGGCCTGGTTGACCGTTTCAGAGTCTCGAAAGACCTCGGCAACGTCCGCATCCAGTAAAACGACGTTCGTTCCTTTCATATATTCTTCGTAGAATTTTCCTCTCACCCCGCCACTGAAATCGTACTCGTCGCGCATTTCATCTGTTGATTCTGGATCATTGTTCTGACTCATATTGTCTTCTTTCCTGGCTGCTCGCCTCGCGCGCTGTAATGATTCGAATCCTACCACCACGGTAGACGTGTGACACGACCAAAAGCCGTTGCCCAATTGAGAGGCCCGTTGTTAGGAAACGATCCTCACCAATCGATTGATCCGGGTCCGTGATTGAAACTGCCAACGGATCACCGAAAACACTGGATGCCTCATCGAAGGAGACTCCATGCTTTGTTACATTTCCCGCAGCTTTCGTGGGGTCCCATTCAAACTGCACGCTGCATTATAGATCGGTGGTTCGGAGAAAGTCGCACAGGAATCTCATCCTTCACCTCTGAGTGGTGCTACCCTTCGCCAAAGTTGAAAGCGCGGGAGCGCTCAACCCAAAGTTTTTCGGATTCTCTCCGATAATCGCCGCGGCGAAAAATGAAGGGACGTAACCCGCTTCATTACGGAACCTTTCATCCAACTTGTTCCGGTTAGCGTAGATCGTCCAGAAATTTCTTTGGTAGTTTTCAGTTTCCCGCAGTTGTCTCAGGGTGTCTGTAACCCATCGCGGCCCTTGATTATAACTGAGCAGCACCAGCGTCATGGTTTCCGAATCCTCGCCGAGCTCAGCCATGCGATCGGCGATGTAGTGCGCCGCGGCAGGAGTCATCTTCTCGACGTCGCACATGTCTGCACGGGCCACACCGTAGTTCTTGGCAGTAGACGGCAGGAATTGAAACAGGCCGGCAGCGCCGATCTGATTTACATAGCAAGGTTTGTATTCCGACTCGATCATCGGCAGATAAATCCCTACCACGATCGGGATCTTCCGGGCCGCAAAAGAACGGGCGATCAAAGGCACATACGGTGTCGCGCGCGCATAGATAAGATTCAAGTTCTCCTTACCCGGATCGTTGGAAACGCTCTCCTCACGGGCGGCGTAGCGATCAACATATCGCTTGATAGTCTGCAGCGCTTCCTGATTGAGTTTCACCGGCCGCTCGCCCATCATCGCTGATATGCGCTGCTCCTGATCGTCTACAAATTGAAGTTGCTCGGCTTCGTTCATATTCGTGTAGGGCTTGCTCGCTAAAGCCGGCGCCTTGATCCCTGGTTTTGTTTTTGGCCCGAACCTCCAGTAAAGAAATACGCCGCTGAGCAAGACGCAAACGATCATGGCAACGCCAAGCGTCAATAGACCATGACGACGATGGACATCTGTAGCGCCAAGCCAACTCGAACTTACTATGACAGGAGCGACGCGCAACGCTGCGGCTTTATTGTCACGAGTAACTGAAACCCGAGGCGCGGAGTGTCGCGTTGAACTGAGCACTCCGTCTGTCGAATAACCCACACTTTCGAGCTGTTGTCTCTGGGCATTTAGATCTGAGAGCAGTTCCGCAATACTCTGATATCGTTCCGCGGCTTCTTTCTGTAAGGTCCGAGCGACGATGGTCCACAGTCCGAGCAACAACGGATCGTCACTCAGTTGAGCCAATGACGGAGGTTCGCGTTCAAGGATTGCCACTATTGTGTCCATGCGTGTCGCGCCAGTGAAGGGCGGACGATGGGCAAGCATTTCGTAAAGCACCACACCCAGACTCCAGATATCCGTGCGCTGGTCGATTTCCAGACCACGCGCTTGCTCGGGCGACATGTAGCCAACCGTGCCCAGGACCGCACCCGTTTCCGTCTGCGATCTCGTATACATAGGCATCTCAGGCTTGGTCTGTTCGAGGAGTTTGACGATGCCAAAGTCCAGCACCTTCACGATCCCGTCGCCGCGCCGCATAATGTTTTCGGGTTTGATATCACGATGCACAATGCCAGCGGCGTGGGCCGCGGTAAGAGCCGCAGCGACCTGGCGCACAAGATCCAGCACCTCAGGGATCGACAAATCGCCTCCCGCAATCAATTCACGAAACGTTTGACCGTCTATAAATTCCGTGGCGATGAAGTGGATGCCATCCACCTCGCCAACTTCGTGAATCGTGAGAATGTTCGGATGATTCAAGGCCGATGCCGCGCGCGCTTCTCTCTGAAACCGGCGCAGTCGACTATCATCCGAAACAAAGTAAGCCGGCAGCACCTTCAACGCCACTTGACGATCAAGGCGCGAGTCCTGGGCCAGATAAACTTCGCCCATTCCGCCGCTCCCAAGTTCATCGATGATTTTGTAAGGCCCTATCTCGCGCCCGAGATTCCTGACTCTATGATCACCGAGGATGACACGCGCGTCCTGAGCCATCGCCGGCTCTTCGATAAAATCGACGGCGGCATCGTGCGCAAACACCAGTGAACTCGCTTCGGCTTGCAGCTGCGGGTCGCCTGCGCACGATTGTTCCAGAAAGGCAGCGCGCTCTCCCGGCGCGCAATCAAGCGCCGCCTGTAAAACTTCCTCGACTTGTTGCCAGCGTTCAGGAGTCATAAAAACATTGCGGGAGGACACGTCCGCGCTCCCAGGATTAGTTAGCCGCGGGTGAATTGGAACAGCTTCCTTTTCATGAATCGTTCATTCGTCTATACAGCCAGGCCTTCGCCGCGCGCCAATCGCGTCTCACTGTCATGACTGAGATCTCCAGAACTTCAGCGGTTTCGTCCAAACTGAGTCCGCCAAAGTAACGCAGCTCAACAACTCGGCTCTTGCGCGGGTCCAAGTCCGCCAGTTCAGCTAGCGCATCGTCCAGCTCCAGCAAATCTCGAGCGCGTTCCGCAGACATTAACCCAGCTTCAGCCAGTGAAACTCTTTGCGCATCGCCGCCATGCTTGATGTAATTCCGGCGGCGCGCATGATCGATCAAAATGTGACGCATTACTTGGGCGGTTACCGCGAAGAAGTGGACCCGATTCTGCCACTCGATCTTGTTTTGTCCGGCCAGGCGCAGATAGGCTTCATTAACCAATGCGGTGGTCCCCAGAGTGTCGCCATGACGTTCACGCTGCACATAACGGTGGGCGATGAGCCGCAGCTCATCGTAAACCAGTGGAGTTAATTTATTGAGGGCGGACCGATCTCCGTGCTGCCAGTCAAGCAACAGTTCGGTTAGGCCCGGCGTTGAAAGCGTCATCATCTTCTTTTGAACCGCGGGCCGATCTTATCACTTTTCGCTAAAGGTCAATCACGAGAACGATCGACCTTCAATCAAATATTTTCGCGCGATAATGAACACTTTCAGCGTCGTTTCTCGCTAGCAACCGTGGGTAATGAACACTCTCGTGGCCGGTTCTCGCTTAACTAGGTAGGGGTGATTGCCGGTCGTTCACGATTGGTTGGAATTTGCCTTAAACAAGTGCGGAAGAATTTGTGTCGCAAATTCTATTGACGTGTATCGTTACCTTTGAATTTGGAAGAGAAGGAGAAAATCATTGATGAAAGTTCAGAGTATATTGGCGTTGATTCTCGCGGTTTTGATTGGTTTGGTATCGGCTGGCTCGCCCCAATTGCGCGCCCAGACTGTGCCGACCAGAGTCTACCAACAAATGACGTTAGCGCAACGAGCGACTTTCGTGACCGAGAAGTCGCGAGAGATCTCTCGTCGAATGTCCGGGGGCGACTATGAGTTTACGACTGCCTTTGAGATGGAGATTCAAAAGGCCGTGGACATGTATGCGCGGCGCATCGGAAACAACGCCGGTGAGACTCCCGGCAAGGGGGATGCCAGGTTTGCTTATGAACGCGGTCAAACCGTGGCACCGACACTAATCAAAACATTCAAGGCGCACAACGTGTCGCCGCTCATCGGACTTTATCTGCCGATGGTTGAATCCGAATACGTGAACATCGAATCGCCAAATGCAATGGGCGCCGTGGGGATGTTTCAGTTTGTGCCGCAGACCGGAGAGCACTATGGCTTAACCGCTGCGGAGCTGCTTGACGTCGAAAAATCTGCCGACGCGGCCGCCAGATACATCGGCGACAGTCTCAATACATTTAGCGCCGACCGCATGAAAGAGGCGCTCGCATTGCTTGCGTATAACCGTGGCGGGACAGCCGTTGAGGCCGATATCGCCGCGTTGGTGAACGATCAAAATCGCGCGTGCAGCATCTGCGCACTTACCGAACAAAAAGACAAATTGGACAAATCATTTCGCAACGAGAGTGTCTACTACGTGCCCCGCTGGTTTGCCGCGGCGATCATCGGTGAGAACCCACAGGCTTTTGGTCTGTCGACACGGGCGCTGTCGTCATTCGCGAATTGAGCCTTGATGGGGTACGCGGCTGTGCCGCCTGATGTGCGGAAAGGCTTCGCCTTTCCGTCTCGATTGAATTTGAGAATCTGAGGCTCCGCCTCAGTTAGCCAAGGAGGCATAGCCTCCTAAAGCAAATGCGAGGCACCAACGGAAAGGCCTTTCCGCACATCGGGCGGCACAGCCGCAGGATCAGGGCGCGCCACTAGTGCAGTAGCTACTGATCCTTCCACTCAGGAATGCGACCTGGCGTCCAAGGGGCGCCGGCAGCTTCCATCTGTTTTTCCAGCTTGGCTAGATCGCCTTCGATTAACTGCCGCAGCTGATTGAGCGTGGTTTCAAAGTCCTGGGCCGCCGCCGCGTACTGATCGATTTGCGTCTGCGTGGGCCGGGCCGTGGACATGCGTTGCGATCCGACGACATCGCCGACGCGATCAGTGATCGACGGCGGCAGGTTCATGTTGCGCTGGCGCAAGGCTTGATCGCCTTGCAACGCGCGCAGGATCTCATTTGTGCGTTTGTCCAAAGCGGCTGCATCGCTCAGCAGTTTTTCCGGGGCCGCGGGTGTTTCCAACAAAGCGCGTCTGATCGCAACCAAACGCGGCTTCAGAGCATTGGCAGTCGCGACCGCTCCCTGGACCGCACGCTGCAGCCGGGCCACCTTTTGTTGAAACTCAGCCAGGTTCGCTCGATCGGCCGATGACATGCGCTCCTGACCTTCGACGATCACCTGAAACTCCTGCGCCTGGCCCAGCAAGGTACTCACGCCGTCAACTCTTTTGGCCATGCTGACCTTGTAGGCGCCCGGCATCACCAGCGGCCCGGCCGGTCCTTCATTGAATGGATCTTCACCTTCAGGATTTGGCGGTGGTGGCAAGATGGGTGCGGGATAACGCAGATCCCAGGCGACCCGCTGCATGCCGGCTGTGATCGGACCGGTCAAGCGACGGACCACGCGACCCGATGAATCGCTGATCGTGAAAATAACCGCCGGCGCTTCCTCCTCTTCTTCAGCGCGAAAATCTAAAGAGTTGGGCAGGACAATCGCTGTACCTTTTCTTTGCGCGTCGCGCTCAGCTTCCTGCCGCTTCGCCTTCTTCGTCTTCAACTCCTCTTTCAGATAGTAGGTGAAGGTTGTACCGAAGGGCGGATTGTCGGCCGTGAAAAAAGACTCGCCCTGAAAACTCTTCCCGCGTCCGCCCAACGGTTGCGACTGGATATACATTAAGGCGTCTTTGACGGGAAACAGCAGGCCATCCTGTTTGAGCATTTCAGGTTTCAGCAAACGCAGCGGGCTGTAGTTGTCCAGAATGTAAAAGCCGCGACCGAAGGTACCCACAACCAAATCATTCTCGCGCTTCTGAATAGAGAGATCGCGCACCTGAATAGTCGGCAAACCGCTTTTCAGTTGGATCCATTTCTGGCCGCCGTCAATCGAAAAGTAGAGACCGAACTCGGTGCCGACGAAAAGCAAATTCGGATTGACGTAGTCTTCAGCAATGGCCCAGACCGGGCCATTCGCCGGAAGGTTGTTCTTGATCGAAGTCCAGCTGCGGCCGGCGTCGGTGCTCTTGAGAAGATATGGTTTGAAGTCCGCGTTCTGATGGTTCTCGATCGCGGCATAGACCGTATTCGCGTCATGGTTAGACGCGACAATGCGGCTCACGTAGACCAACTCAGGTACATCCGGAAACTTCTCAACCTTTCGCCAGTTCTTGCCGCCATCTTCCGTAATTTGGATCAAGCCATCATCTGTGCCGACGTAGATAAGTCCTTCCTTCCTGGGCGACTCTGCGAGCGCTGAGGCGTTGCCAAAGAAAGCAGTCGACTGGTTCTTGGCGACCGCATCCATACTCCAGATCTTGCCCATGACGGGAAGTTTGTCGCGATCCAAACCACGCGAAAGCTGGGCACTGATGACTTTCCAGCTATCACCGCGATCGTCACTGCGAAACAATTTGTCGGCCGCAAAATAAAGGCGTGTATGCGAATGCGGACTGATGATGAATGGCGAGTCCCAATTCCAGCGCAGGGGATCTTCGTTGCGGCCAATTGCCGGTTGAATTCCCATCCGCTCGCCCGTGACTCTATCGTCGCGAACCAGGACGCCGTGTTGAAGTTCGGCATAGACCGTGTTCGGATCTTCCGGATCCACCTGGGTGCGAAACCCGTCGCCACCCTGCGTAACAAACCAGTCGCTGCTAACTATGCCGGAGACGCTGCGCGTGCGTGATGGTCCGCCGAAAGCAAAGTTGTCCTGTGCGCCGCCATACACGTTATAGAATGGCGTGGCGTTGTCCGTAGTGATGTCGTAGAGCTGAGTCACCGGCAGGTTGCGTTTGAAATCCCAATTCAGACCGCGGTCGTGGCTTTCATAGACACCTCCGTCGCAGCCAACCAGATAATGATCAGTGTCACCGGGTTCGATCCAGATGTCGTGGTTGTCGACGTGCTTCGATTTCTCACCGAGCCGTCGTAACGTTCGGCCGCCGTCGTCAGATACCATCAGGAAAACATTCATCACATAGATCCGATCGACGTCTTTCGGATCGGCGACGACGCGCGCGTAGTACATTGCGCCCGCATCAAACTCGTTGCGCTTTTCCCAACTGCCGCCGCGATCGTTCGAACGAAAGATGCCGCCCTTGCGATCCCCGGCCTCGACCGTCGCATAAACGATGTTCGAATCAACCGGCGAGACCGCCAGGCCAATGCGGCCCATGTCAGTTGTTGGCAAGCCGGCCCGCACCTTGTTCCAGGTCGCGCCCGCGTCGGTTGACTTGTAGATGGCGCTCTCTGGCCCGCCGTCAATCAAGGTAAACATGTGGCGACGGCGCTGATAGGAAGCGGCATAAACTGTTTCCGGATTCTGAGGGTCGATGACTACATCGGTAACGCCGGTGTTCTCGCTGATATTGAGAATGTTCTTCCAGGTCTTTCCGCTATCGGTGGTTTTGAAGAGACCGCGATCTCCGCCCGGGCCCCACAAAGGTCCCTGGGCGGCCACATAAACGACATTTGAATCCTTGGGATCGATGGCAATGCGGCCGATGTGCTCAGACGATTTCAGTCCGACATTCTTCCACGTCTTGCCACCGTCATCTGAACGATAGAGACCATTGCCATATGAAACACTGCGTTGGCTGTTGTTCTCGCCGGAACCCACCCACACGGTCAAAGGATTTTTCGGGTCCAGCGCGATCGCGCCTATCGAATAAGATCCTTCCCGGTCGAACACTGGCGTCCAGGTCGTTCCGTTGTTGACTGTCTTCCACACTCCGCCCGAGGCTGAAGCCACAAAGTAATGCGCTGAGTTATTCGGATCGACTGCGAAACCAATCACTCGACCAGAAGTGAAAGCCGGCCCGATGGAACGAAATCTCAATCCATTGAATGTCGGCGTCGACATCGGATCGCGCGGCCGATTTTCGTCTTCAGCGGCGGGCTGCTCAGGCCTTCTCGATGGCTCGGGCTTGGCCGGCTCTGGTGAAGGCTGCTGCCTGGC
>DATNNY010000296.1:0-20542 GCA_035601635.1 Pyrinomonadaceae bacterium | reverse complement strand
TGGGCGAGCGCAAGGGCGATACCAAGTGGTATGAGATGACGGCGAAGGTCGAAGAAGTGATGAAGCGCGAGAAAGGCCTTTTGCCGAACGTCGATGCCTACTCAGCCTCGACCTATTACATGATGGGAATCCCGCTGGATCTCTACACACCAATCTTTGCGATTAGCCGCATCAGCGGGTGGACCGCGCACATCCTCGAACAATACGCCGACAACAAACTCATCCGCCCACGCGCCGAATACGTCGGGCCGCGCAATGTGCCCTACGTGCCGATCGACGAAAGGTGAAGCCAGTGGCAGCCAATAGCAAACTTGAAGAGCGGATCGAGTTCATCGTTGAGCAGCAAGCCCAATTCTCGGTGAGCATTCAGCAGCTTCAAGAGGCGCAAGCAAATGCTGACAAGCGGATGACCAGGCTCGAAAACATTATGGTCAGGTTCTACGAAGACACCGGTACTAAGATCAATGCACTTATTGACGCTCAAATGCGCACCGACCAAAAACTTGCCGCAACCGATGATCGATTGAACGTCTTCATTAACGTGGTCGAACGTTTCATCACGAACGGTGGTAGGACTACTTCCAAAACATCAGCAAAGAAACCGCGCGGTCGCAGTTCCAAGAAATGAACAAGTGGCTAGTCGAGTAGGGCCACCCTCACTGATCATCCGTCACGCGAATGAAGTCGCTGCCGGGAAACTGATCAAATCCTTCCGTACCGCCCGCGTCGATGATCGATCCAATCGGTGGGTGAAACGGATGGACTTCCGGGGCCGGAATCTCAGGCCCGGAGCAGGGCGGCAGCGGCGCGGGTTCAATGAACGCCGCGGGCGGCGGCGGCTGTTGCGAGATGTGCAAATCGCGCTCCTCGTACTTCATGCCGTGCACAACTTCTTTGCGAACTCTCTCGGCAATCTCTCCCAGATCGATAAAGCAATCCGCCACATCGATTAGTTTGGGCGCGGTGTTTGATCGGAAGCCCACCACCTCAACGCGACAGCCTTTATAGGCGACTGAATTCACCGCATAGACAAAGTCCTCGTCGCCCGAGACCAATACCGCGGTATCGTAACGGCCAGCCAAAGAGAGCATGTCAACGGCAATCTCAACGTCGAGGTTTGCTTTCCGAGTGCCGTCATAGAAGGTCTTGAGTTCTTTCTGCACGACGCGAAAACCGTTGCGCCTCATCCACAACAGAAATCCCTGTTGACGTTCAGCGCCGGCGTCCACGCCGGTGTAAAAGAAAGCCCGAAACAAACGACCATCGCCCAGTAGCACCCGCAGCAGCTTGTTGTAATCGATGTCGATATTGTGAAAGCGAGCTGCATGAAACAGGTTATTCCCGTCGATAAAAATTGCCACTTTTCCGCGATGACCGAACTGCAATGAAAAATTGTTCGTCGAATCGAAGTGGTTCACCTTAGTAAGCTCCGTTAAAGTGTTCTAATTGATGCCAACTAGAATGCCGCTCAGATGTGCTCGCGTCAAGTTAAGCTATAATCGCGCCAATGAAAGAAAGAGGGAAAGCCAGATTTGAGTGACGGCGAAAGAGCCCCCGCAGGTTTCGGTCCCGTTTCAGACGCCAGGCCCCAGAGCTTTGCGGCGGCCGAGATGGTTACCTGTGACGCCTGTCTGCGGGCAAACCCGCCGACACGCGCAAATTGCCTTTACTGTGGGGCAAACCTGCCAGTGAATATTGAAGTCGTGAACGCAAAGCCGGCCCCGCAACAGGTGGACGAGAGGATCGCGCCGGCCAACCTTGACCCTGGTTTCTATGTTGTTCTGACGCCGAGTCAAACCAAACCTTTAAATGAATCGTCGTTGGCCGAAACCGCCGCCGTCCTTGGGTTAAAGACTACTGATGTTGAAATTGCCCTTGGCCTCGATCGTCCGGTTCCGTTGGCGCGTACAGCGACCAGGGAGCAGGCTGGGATGCTCGTTGGCAGACTCTTAGCGTTGGGAGTCAGGGTGGATATTCTCAGAGAAGATACGTTGAGTCTGCACCTGCCCATTCTGGCGGTGCGCTCGCTCGCAGTAACCGCCGACGGTTTGGCAGCGGCAATTCTGAGAGGAGAAACAATTGCGATTGCATCGGATGACCTGGTGCTAATCGTGATCGGGCGCCTGGTGGTCAAGCGAGTGGAAACCGCAGAGCGCCGGCGACGCAGCGGTGCCAATCCGCTCGATTCTCGCTCGTTCTTTTCGGACGAGCCAGTCATGGATCTGTATACAAGATCCGATGAAGTCGGGGTCCGTGTACGCTCTGGCAGCTTCGATTTTTCTTGTCTGGGTCCCGAGAAGTCGGTGACCGCGTTCGAAAACTTTACGAAGCTGCTCAACCTGCTCAGCCTTCGCGCCCCGAAAGTTGAAATAGACGACGCGCACCGCAGTCTCCGGGCAGTGCTGGCGAGTATTTGGCCGCTCGAACCTCAGACGAGCAAAGGTGAGTGGCGGCGCAGCGCGGCGGGAAAGGTGCACGTATCCACGGTCACAACCGTCGATAACGAAATTCAATTCAACAGCTACTCGCGGGTGCGTCAACGGGTGAAGTTGCGCGAGCTGGAAAACGACAGATGAAGAAAAGAACACCGGCTCGCTCAGCCTCAGCAAATCAGGAATTACTCTACGGTATGAATCCACTGCTGGAGGTCCTGCGGGCAGGTGAGCGGGTGCCGACTGAAATCGTTCTGGCTGAAGGCGCTCGCGACGAGCGGCTGCGCGAGTTGATCGAGTTAGCGCGCACCAGAAACATCACGGTAAAGCGCGCTCCCCGGACGACTATCGATCGCGCGGTGGGAAATGCTAATCATCAGGGCGTGATGGCCCGAGTTGCAGCCGTGCGCTACGCCAACGCCGACGATCTGCTGGCCAAAATAGCGGCGCGCGTCGGCAGCGAAAATGAACCGTTGATGGTTGTGCTGGACGGTGTAGAAGATCCACGCAATCTGGGCGCGATCCTTCGGACCTCGGAATGCGCCGGCGTGGACGGCGTCTTTGTTCCGGAGCGTCGCGCCGCCGGATTGACTGACGTCGTGGCAAAGGCCGCCGCCGGAGCGATGGAGCACGTGCCGGTTTCGCGCGCGACGAATCTCTCCCGTTTGATTGAACAGTTGAAAGAGCGTAACGTTTGGGTCGTTGGCACCGTCGCGAATGCTTCGATGAATTACACTGACTGGGATTGGACGCGGCCCTCGGCTGTGGTCCTGGGGGGAGAAGGCGCGGGACTCCATCGTCTGGTCCGCGAAAACTGCGATGTGCTGGTGCAGATTCCGGTGCTCGGGAAAATTCAATCGCTAAACGTCTCCGTGGCGGCCGGCATCGTGCTTTTCGAGGCGCTGCGGCAAAGAACCATCGCCGGCCTGAACGCGGATCGAACAAAGTAACTGTGAACAGTGGCTTCAGGTTTTCGTTAAGACAAGAGATGAGTCAAACTCGAGTAGCCTCGCCAACTAGTTTGTTTAGATCGCTCGGAGGGTTTTGAGATGTTCTGTCCGAAATGTGCCACGCAAAATGTCGATGGCGCGAGTTTCTGCCGCTCATGCGGTGCGAATATTAGTTTGATCTCTCAAGCATTGAGCGGCCAATTGCAGACTGCACCGGCCAATGACCGGTTTGATCGCGCCTTCAAATCCAAGCGGCGTCGCGAACCAAGTCTTGATGAAGGCATAAGGCATCTCATGATGGGCCTGGCGTTCATCGTCGTCTCGGTCCTGGTCGGCAAGTACAGCCCCGGCGGTTGGACCTGGTGGTACTGGCTGCTGATCCCAGCTTCTACGCTTATCGGAAAGGGCATTTCCGAAATCATCCGCTCCCGGCAAGTTAAGAGTGCAACTCCTGGCGCGGGACAACCTCAGATGATGACCGGAGCGCGAGTGGAAAGTTTGCCTTCACTTAGGACGGGAGAGTTGAGAACTCCCGTTCCCAGCGTGACTGAAGGAACCACCAGGCACCTCGGAGCTGAGGCGGCCACGCGACACCTCGATCCGATGAACGGTGACGAGCAGAAGCTTTAAACGGTGAACAGTTGAGTGTGAAGTCGAGGCGATGACGCGCTTCTCCGATGAAGCAGACGAACATCGCCTCGCATTGTGTTTGATGAAAAGTAGACCCGCGAGAATTTGTGTTCCCATCCGCGTGCCGCGCGCAAGTGATTTGCCCGAAGCGATCAAACGCGCGGCCGAAGTCGCGCACATCGTCGAGGTGCGTTTGGATTTCCTCGGCGAGGACGAACGCGAGGCCGCGTTGCCACTCCTGCGCGATCATCTGATTGGCGAAGCAACTCCGATGATTCTCACTTTCCGCCCGGCTGAGGAGGGCGGACATGCCGTCACCGATTATGAAACTCGTCGCAGTTTCTCGACTTCACTAAATAAACTTTCCCGCAGTGCTTTCCTGGATCTCGAGTTTGATCTGGTACGCGGTCTCGATGCCGAGAAAGCAACGATCGACTGGGGTCGGGTTATCTGCTCTCATCATGATTTCCGCGGCGTGCCTTTCGATCTTGATCAAATCTACGAGCGGATGGCGGCGACTCCCGCGCGCGTCGTCAAGATTGCCGTGCAGGCCGATGATGCGACGGATTGTCTTCCGATCTTTCGTTTACTAGAACGCGCGCGACGTGAAGCGCGCGAGATGATTGCCATAGCAATGGGTCCGCCGGGAATCATGAGCCGCATTCTAGGTCCATCACGCGGTTCGTTTCTTACGTACGGTTCACTCGATGATGAAAGTGCGACCGCACCGGGACAAGTGAATGCGAGAGAACTGCAAGAGGTATATCGCATCGATAAGATCAATTCGCAAACAGAAATAGTCGGACTTTTAGGCAAGCCCGTTGGTCATTCGTTGTCTCCGCATATTCATAACGCTGCGTTCGCTGCTGCTGGAGCAAACGCCGTTTACCTTCCCTTCGAAGCGCACGATGCCGGTCAATTCATCCGTCTCCTGGCGCATCCCCGCTCGCGTGAACTCGATTGGAGACTCCGCGGTTTGAGCGTTACGGCGCCACACAAATCAGTGGTAATGGATTTTCTCGATTGGATTGATCCTCAAGCGAAGGAAATGGGAGCGGTTAATACGATCCTAATCAGGGGAAACGAACTGCACGGTTATAACACCGACGCAGCGGGATTCGTCGCGCCGCTCAGGCGCAAGTTTGGATCTTTGCGCGGTGCCCGATGTGCCGTTATCGGCGCGGGGGGTGGGGCGCGGGCCGCGTTGTGGGCTTTACAAGACGAAGGTGCTCAGGTTGCTCTGTTCGTTCGCGACCCTGGAAAAGTGCGAGTGCTGTCAGAAGAGTTCAAGATCAATGTCCAGCGAATTTCCGACGCGTCCTTAGCGGGCTTCGATCTTGTGGTGAACGCGACGCCCGCGGGGACTCGCGGCATTCGGGAACAAGAGACAGTCGCGAAGGCCGATCAATTCCTTGGGGTGCGGTTGGCTTATGATCTCGTTTACAATCCGTTGGAGACGCAATTCCTGCGCGAGGCATACGCGGCCGGGTGTGAAACGCTTGGAGGCATCGAAATGCTTCTGGCCCAGGCGGCGGGGCAGTACAAAATCTGGATGGGGAATGATCCGGATGAAGAGGTCATGCGCGCCGCCGCGCTCCGGGCGCTGGCGTAATAGTTTAGAGTTCAAGCTTTAGCCTGCGCCCGCGATCGACAGCCTGCAGGCTGAACTCTGAACAAGTCTCAGGATAACCCAATTTGAAATCTCAAAACGATCGTTACAGCAGACAGATTCTTTTCGATGGCATTGGGAAAGAGGGGCAGAGCCGTCTGCTCGCGTCGCGCGCGTTGATCGTCGGCTGTGGGGCCTTAGGTACGGCGCAAGCTGAAGCATTGGCCCGCGCAGGCATCGGCACACTGCGCCTGGCGGATCGCGACTTCGTTGAATCGTCCAACCTGCAACGGCAAACAATGTTCACTGAGCGCGATGCCGCTGAACGTTTACCAAAGGCCATTGCCTGCGACCAACACCTGCGCGAGATCAATTCTGAAATCGCGGTCGAAGCCGAGATTGTCGACGCAAATCATTCGAATATCGAGAGACTGATCAGTAGCTGCGATGTAGTTCTGGACGGCACCGATAATTTTTCGACGCGTTACCTGATCAATGACGCCTGCGTCAAACACAACATCAACTGGATATACGGAGCAGCGGTAGGATCCTATGGCGTAACCATGACGATCCGCCCGCATGAATCGCCCTGCCTGCGGTGCATCTTCCCGGAGGCGCCACCGGCGGCGAGTGCCGCCACCTGCGACACGGCCGGCGTAATCATGCCAATCATCAGCATCGTAGCCGCCGTGCAAGTGACCGAAGCACTCAAACTCCTGACCGGCCAACCCGAGAGCTTGCACAAATCACTAAAGCAGTTTGATGTGTGGCGTAATGAATGGCGATCGATCCAAATCGGCGAACGGTTTGCGGATTGCCCAACCTGCGGACTGGGCCGTTTTGAAAGTCTGGCGGCCGATCATCGTGCGTTCGCCGCGGTTCTCTGCGGCAGACACGCAGTGCAGGTCTCGCCCTCGCGTCCCGTGCAGGTAGATCTTCTGGCTTTGAGTCAAAGACTTGAATCCGCCGGCGAGGTGAGAGCGAACGACTATCTGCTTCGCTTTCGTACCGGCGATTACGAAATGACAGTTTTTCAGGACGCGCGTTCGATCATTCGAGGCACGGATGACATTGCGACCGCACGTTCGCTGTACGCAAAATACATTGGTAACTAACTCTCTTAAATCCGATAGGGTCCCTGGGCAAATGTTCAAAAACAAATCTGTCTCAGCATTCATTTCGCTCTTGCTTTTTATTGGTGGCTTTTCCGCAAATGTTCTCGCCGGCGAGCCGGTAGTTTGGGAGATCAATTCGCGCGCGGAACTGCTCAAAGGCGAGGCGCGCGGGGTCTCGGTCACTGACAGCGGAATCCTCACGCTCTCTCCCGCTCTGATCCGCCTTTTTAGTACGGATCAGGCTTATATTTGGTCCACGGCCATGGATGCCGCCGGCAACATATATCTGGGCACAGGGCATGATGGGAAACTTTTTCGGGTCAGTCCGGACGGGAAGGGGAGCATGCTTTACAAAGCGCCTGAGTTGGATGTGACTGCCCTCGCGATCGACGGTGACGGGGCGATTTTTGCTGCCACATCGCCGGATGGAAAGGTCTACCGCGTGACTGCGGATGGAAAGGCTGAGGTCTATTTCGATCCCGCGGATAAGTACATCTGGTCACTGGCGGTTTTGGGCGACGGCTCGTTGGCGGTGGGCACCGGTGACAATGGGAAGTTGTACCGGGTGCGCGCGGCGGGAGCGAAGCCGGAAAACTCTTTGCTCATAAATACGAACCAGACTCATGTCATGTCGCTGGTCGTCACCAAACAGGGAGATCTGATTGCCGGGACAGATCCGGGTGGATTGGTCTTGCGCATTTCTCCAGACGGCAAAGCATTCGCTCTCTATGACGCGCCGCTGAGGGAAATTCATGCGCTCGCCTCCGCGCCCGATGGTTCGATTTATGCGCTGGGCCTGAGCGATGCCGCGTCAACGGCCCGCAGCGCGGGAGCTGCCAACGTTACTCAGCCGAGCGAGGCAGCCGCAGCGGCCGCAACCAGCACGGTTGACGAAGCTGCGGCTCAGGCAGCGCAGGCGGCCCAGCCGGCTCGCAGCCGAAACGATCTTTCAACTGTCCGCAGTGCGGTCTTTCACATTTTGCCTGACGGCAGTAGCGATGTCGTTTGGAGTTCGGCATCGGTTACCGGTTTCGCTGTCACGGCGGCGCGCGGGGGCGTATTGATCGGCACGTCGGATAAGGGACGAATTTATTCCGTCACAGACGACGGCCGAGACACACTTCTGCTGCAATCGAGTGAGGGCCAGATCTCTTCATTGATCGCGCGCGGCGCGGACGTCTTCGCCGCCTCGAGTAACCAGGGAAAACTTTTTCGCTTTGGCGAGTCGCCAGTGAACGAAGGTAGCTACGAGTCACCAGTCCGTGACGCAAAGTTGGTGGCGTCGTGGGGACGAATCTGGTGGCGGGGCACCGGTCCAATTGAGTTGCAAACGCGAACCGGGAACAGCGAACGGCCGGACACGACCTGGAGCGATTGGAGCACCCCATACACCGATGTTAAGGGCTCCCAAATCACCAGTCCAAAGGCCCGATTCATCCAGTGGCGGGCCGTGTTGCGCGGAGCAGGCGGTACGCGGAGAAATGAACCGCTGCTCGACAACGTGAGCGTCGCTTATCTGCCGCGCAATGTCGCGCCTGAAGTGTTGGCCATAACCGTTCTGCCTCCGGGCGTAGCCTTGTTGCCACAGCTTCAAATTCAGATTGATCCAAACATTGAATCGTCCGGTCTTGATCCGGCGCTCTTCGGGATGGTCGCGCAAGCGCCACCGCGGCGTGTCTATCAACGTGGTGCTCGAGCCGTACAGTGGCAAGGAGAAGATCGCAACAACGACGCTCTCGAATATTCGGTGTATTACCGCTCTTTGAACGAAACTAATTTTAGGCTGCTCAAAGAACATATTCGGGAAAACTTCTATACAGTCGATGGCGCCAGCCTCGCGGATGGCCGTTACGTTTTCAAAGTCATCGCGTCAGATATTCTGGACAATCCGCTGGGTTACGCTCTGTCAGGAGAGCGGACCAGCGAGCCGGTAGATATCGATAATACCCCTCCGGTAGTGCGGACTCTGTCCGCTCCCCAGATCACCGCAGATCGCATGCGAGTAAATTTTGAGGTCGAGGACGCTACCGGCCGGATCAAGAGGGCCGATGTCAGCCTTGATGGTGGTCCGTGGCACGAGGTGTTTCCGGATGATGGAATTGCCGACAGCCAACGCGAGCGTTATTCGCTGAACCTTGCGCTTGCTGGCGCCGGCGAACATACAATTTCCCTGCGGGCTTTTGACAACAGCAACAACGTCGGAAACATCAGTTTGACGGTGCGTCGATAGCCCTGGCTGTCAACCGAGTGCACGATACGGTGCTGAAATGGTGCCAAACGGAGCGCCAAGGCCTGAAATGATTTGGGTAAACATGTGAGTTCATAGCCATTCAAGGCCGTAAAAGGGAGAACCACGCCTTCCATTACTTGAAAGGACGAACCAGTTTGCCGGCAGGATGTCATTGGCATCCATATTGCTGAGAACAAAACGGCGCAACTCCCCGCCTCTCCCGCTAGCGTGAATGGACTAGACGCAAGGAGGCGGAAAATGGTTATGAAAGAGTCAAGACACATTCTGGTGGCGGTATTGATCGGGATGGTGGTTTCAGTCAGCGCGTTTGCGCAAAAGAATGACAATCGCCCTCCGAAAGAACAGCCGAAGGTGGTTGATAAGCAGAAGGAAAAACCACCACCGAGCAACAATAATCAGAATAACAACAGGAGAGGAAAGCCTTGACAGTTCTGACTGGTGGTTGCCAGCGGATTGAAGGCACATTCATGAAACCCGTGCATGTCACGGGTTTCGTCATTTTAGAATTATGAAGTTGAGACGACTCATCGACAGTGTCCGCGTTTTACTGCTGTTCCTGATTCTAATTACTTTTTCAGTTCAGGTTGCGGCGGGTTCCTATCAATCGACAAACCCGGCTTTGATCGCTCGGGCCGAGCAAATTACCGGAGACAGTTTTCCCGTAGTCACGACTACGCCACGCGGCGTTACGGTGTTCGCGCGGACTGCGCCTCGATCTGATCTCCTTAATGCCATCGATCGCGGATTTGCGGATCTCTTTGCCGTCGCTGCGCGTCATGGCTATCACAACCGAATGCGATTCGATGACTACACCGTTTTCATCGGACGTGCCGATCGCTTAAAGGATAAGCAGGGCCAGTACTCTGCAGACATTGCGGTGCCCGCACAGCAATACGCCGGAACAGATTATGATCAAGGTGGTTTCATTTACGCCGCAGGCATGGTACTGGCGTTCAATCCCTGTGCTTTCGTAATTGCGGAACATGACCGAGACCTCGGACGCGTCTCGAATGTCGTTCGTTTTGAGGGTGAGCACTTAATTCTCTACTACAACGACCGAGCGCTTTACGAAAGAACCGCCGATCACAGTCGCGGCGGAGGCCATCCAATCTTACAATAGGATCCGAACGCACCCGGCCATCGGCACTACAATAGCAGCCAGGTTGCAGGCGACGGCTTGACCGTCGCCTGTTTGTTTGTCCGTGCAGTTGCGCGAATGCCGTTGATGCAGCTTGTCTGAGGTCGAAGGGGTGTTGGTGCCCGCTAATGGATTCGAACCATTGACCCCTCGCGTGTGAATCCTCCCAAGGCCGTTTTCCCGCGTTATCTCCAAGTTTCAAAAATCGCATCTTAGGCCCGTATTTATTAGCTCATAATGAAATCGGGCTTAACTTGACAACTCTGCTAATCTCACAAAATAGCATCCATTTTGTGTGCGAAAGTGTGAGCAGTTTTTGGAGGTGAAAAATGAGAGAGCGAGTTGGGTCAATCGTTAGCAGGAAGAATCGCGTAGCGAAAGGAAAAGTGACGTGGTGGGCGCGCGTAACCTACACCGATCCGGTCACCGGGAAGCGACACGATCGACAGCGGCGAGCCGAGAGTAAGAGTCATGCGAAGGACCTGGTCCAAGACCTGATCGCCGAAGTTGATAAGACTGGCGGACGCCCACTCGCGAAAGAGCACATGACGTTTTTCGATCTCGCGACGTACTACGAGGAGGAGTATCTCAAGCCCGCCGAGTACGTTGACGTGCGTAAAGTAGCCGGCGTCTCTCCTCGCGGACTGCGTTCTGGGTTTTGGTTACAAGGTCTTCGAGTTCCTCTTCTGACATGCCGCTTTCATCGAAGCTTCGCGCGATCGGCTCGCCGATTTCCTCAAACGGCTTCTGCGCGAGAACCGCCGTCTCCAGCAGTTCCAGAGCGGCGGCCTCAGGAGTAGTTCCCTGGCGCTTCGCCGTCTCGGCGATGGCATGGACCGTATCAGGATTCTTTACTTCGACGACTAGACTTTGCATGATCCCAGACTACTCGCTCAGTTTAGCACATTGTCTACCTCACGAATCCAGCCCTCTGGGCGGTTCAGGCTTTTGCTTCATCATCAGCGCGAAAAAGAGAATCTTAACGCCCTCGCCCCTTAGCTTTGGAATAGACCGTTTTAGCCGCTCCCCGCTGTACTATAACCTGTGGATTCAGTTTGAATGATAACCAGGTAGGTGCTGCGCACCTGAAACTCTGTTTTTCTTCAAGATCGCAATTGCCATGGACCTCCTCCAGCTCAAACGACTTTGCAGCGATCGTTCGTTTGCTCGCGGTGAAGCCTATTTCAATGAAGGTCGCGTGCAGAGCCTCGCCGAGCAGGATGGAATCTTGACCGCAGTCGTCAGCGGTCAGAAAGACTATCGTGTCAGACTTCGATGGGATAATAGTGAGGTTGAGTATTCGTGCAACTGTCCGGTAGGACTTGATGGCAAGTTTTGCAAACATCTCGTGGCGACAGGTTTGGCCTGGATCAATCCGGATATGAAGCCCACTCGCAAGACGGGCAGACGAAAGACGCGAGAAACGACTCAAGACAAGATACAAGACTTCTTGAAATTTCAGAAAAAATCAACTCTGATCCAGATGCTTGCGGATGAGGCAGCAGAGAATCGTGGTTTGCGAGAGCGATTATTGCTTCAAGCAGCTTGCCTCAATTCCGCGGGCGTTGACCTTGCCGCCTATCGTAAGGCTATCGCAAGCGCCACGCGAACCAACGGCTTCGTCGATTATTATGCCGCTCCTGACTATGCCCGTCGCGTTCAGCATGTGATCGATTCGATCGCCGCGCTGCTTGACGCCGGCCACCCGATACCAGTCATTCAGTTGACGGAGTACATGTTCGCGAAACTCGAAAATGCGATTGGCCGCATGGACGATTCAGACGGTTACATGGGTGGCATTCTGCCGGAGCTGCACGACCTTCATCACCGAGCCTGTCTCAAAGCGAAGCCAGATCCTGTTACTCTCGCGCAGCGCTTGTTCGATTGGGAGATTAAGAGCGATTGGGAAATCTTTTATGGCACTGCCGGCAACTATGCGGATGTCTTCGGCGCTGAAGGTCTGGCCGAATACCGCAGGCTAGCAGAATCTCAATGGTCCAACATTCGTCCGCTTGGCCCGGGTGACAAAGACGATGAGGTATCCAACAAACGCTTTCGTGTTACTTCAATAATGGAAGCGCTCGCTATGCAGACTGGCGATCCTGAAGCAATGGTCGAAGTTAAGCGTCGTGATCTTTCACACGCTTACTCATATCTTAAGATCGCTGAAATCTATCGCGAGGCTGGAGAGAATGACAAAGCACTCGCCTGGGCTGAAGAAGGTTTGAATTCCTTTCCCCAGCGCGATTCGCGACTAGTTGAGTTTCTGGCGCAAGAATATCATCGCCGTGCCCGTCACGAAGACGCGGTGAAACTAATCTGGGAGCAGTTTGTCGAGTCGCCATCTTTGGGCCACTATCAGGAGCTAAACGCAAACGCAGTCAAAGTGCAGCCGAATTCTAATTGGCCTGTGTGGAGAGAGAAGGCCCTTGCTCACTTACGTTCGGTGATTGCGCAGGAAAAGCAGGATCAGAAACCACGCGACTGGCATTGGGTTGCTCGCCCTGACAACTCTCGACTGGTAGAGATCTTTCTTTGGGAGAAGCGCTACAACGAAGCGTGGCAAGAAGCCTCGACCGGCGGTTGCTCAGATACGCTCTGGCTTCGCGTTGCCGCCACCCGTGAAGAGAAACATCCCAGTGATGCAATTCCTGTCTATCAGGAAATGATCGTCACCATCTTGAAACACTCAAACAATTCAGCTTACGAAGAGGCTGTAAATCTTGTGCGGAAGATTCGCGAGTTAATGGCTCGCCTGAGACGCGAAAATGAATTTGAGGACTATCTCGCTGCGCTGCGCGTCGAATACAAACGGAAGCGAAATTTCATGAAGCTTCTTGATGAATTCAACGAATGGTTAGCGCCGAGAAATCCGCGAAAGAAACTACATCGGCCGTTGCTATAGTATGCCAGATAAGGCATAATCACGATGGTGAACGAGCCTCCTAAGATTAAGAGTTTAATCTGGATCGGCTCTTCACGTAGGGATCTCAAGATATTTTCCCGCTCTGAGGTCAAGGACGTTGTGGGTTATGCCTTGTATCAGGCGCAGGTGGGGCAGAAAGCGCCTTCAGCGAAACCATTGCGCGGATTTGGTGGAGCGGGCGTTCTGGAAATAGTCGAGGATCATCAAGGCGACACTTATCGTGCGGTCTACACAGTGAGTTTTTCGAACTTGGTTTACGTGCTACACGCCTTTCAGAAAAAGTCCAAGAAAGGCATCGCAACGCCGAAATCAGATCTCGACCTTATCAATCGGCGATTACAGGCTGCGGAGCAAGACTACAAAAATGCGGCAGTCGGTGAGAGGAAGTAAGAGATGAGAACAACACCTAAGTTAGCGAAAGCAAAACGTGAGGGTCGAAAAAGCGCGAAGATTGAGTCGAGCAGCGGCAATGTATTCGCTGATCTTGGCTTCGAAGATTCGGAAGAGCGTCTTTTAAAAGCGAAGTTGGCAAGCAAGATCGCCCAACTCATCGAGCAGAAAGGGTGGACGCAAGCTCAAACAGCGGCGCGCACAGCTCTGGACCAACCAAAAGTTTCACGCCTTTTGCGCGGTCAACTCTCCGGGTTTTCCGCTGATCGTTTGTTCGCTGTCTTGAACCGCTTGGGCCATAGTGTGGAGGTCCGCATCTCCGCAAAAGAGCGCGCACCCGAAAAGTCTCAAACGCGGGTCATGATAGGCTGAACACTTCAAGCAAAGTTGAAGCGTCGCGACGAAATTGCCCAGCCCGCATCAGAAAAATGGCCATACCCAACGCCATCAAGAAGCAATCGACTTGGAGCGTAACGGAAACAACAATCCTGGCACGAATAGTGTCGCTTTAGGACGGTCATCCGATAATCGAGAATTATTCCTGGTCAGACATGCGGCGCGCCGTCTGAGAAAGCGATGTCACGCCTCATGCGCCGGAAACATAATTGCGATTATCGTACGCCCGGCTTCTCTTGTTTTCTTGTTATCAAACGGGCTCGCACATTTACTGATTGTCTCTGCCGATAGCACATGCGACTGTCGTAACCTCCGCGACGAATGCCGTCAAGGATCTTCGCAAGCTCCGATGAACTGCGCGAACGAAACGCAGTTCGCTTCGTCCTTGACTGCATTCTTCGCGCCGGTCAATAGCATCATTAGGCTGCGAGCTTGCAGCCATACTCACCTTCTGCATTCTAATTCCCACTCTATCCGCTGCTGCTGATTTGCTCCCTTGAATCGAGTGAAGTAGTGCGTGCGAAGAGCAATAAAGAATAAGAATAAATGAAGACAGGATAGAAAGCACTGAAAACTCTTAACCATTGTTCTAACCTTCGTTTCATCAATAGGTTAGGACTGGGGAATCTTAAGAATGAAACTCGGGCGGCTGGGGAACTCGGTTAACCTTCCCGCGCACCGACGTTTATGGCTTTAGTTTTGCATCGCGATCGGCACTTTGCTTTCACAGGAGGAGTCATGGCGATTAGGGTTCGGGGACGCAAGAGAGCACTCTCGAAAAAGGTCTCATCCTTCAACATGTACGACGATCAGGTCTATCAGATTCGCGCCATCATGGAATCAACCGGCGAGTACAAAGACGCACCTGTTATCCGCCAGCTTCTGGACGAGGCGCTCAGCGCCCGCCGGCTGAAGGCTCTCGGATATGCTGATGACGAGCCGCCCGGCCAGAGCGCGGGCGAGACGTTGCGTACCCTTCACGACTCGCTAGTCAAGGTCGATAAGCATGCGCATGAGTTGCTTAGGGATCAGAAGGTGACAGTAATGCTCTTGCTTGAAACGTTCATCGTGGCCCAGCATAGCCGGGACACGGCCTTCGACGTGCTGGTCAAAGATCCTTGGATTCAGAAAGGCAAGACCAACGAAACGATGCAAAACTTCTACGACATGAAAACAAGCGACGTGCGCAAAAAGGCCAACGAGCTTCTGAAACAGTTCAAGAAGTTAGTGGCGCCAAAGTCTGACGAGTAAGTCGGCGCGATGGTGTTATAGAACCCAACGGGTGCTGCACCTGTAACTTTTTGGAGGCACTTTTACCTTGCGTGGCAGAACGGCGGAACGCCTTGATGGGATCGCCAGGCAACTTAAGCCGAGAAGATCGAGCTCGCTGGTCCAAATCAAATGAAACGGCGAATTCGGATAAGCAAATGTGAGTGTTTTTGGATAATCAGGTGTGTACTTCTACATCACTTTTCCTGAGCGGCCGAAACCGGAGCGACAGCGGAGATGGCCACGCACGGTGAGCCGAGAAGGTCGATGGCGTTATAGAGCGAATCAAAGGGTGTCTGGTCCATTTTAAACATTTTGTTTAATCTGATTCGCCGAAATTGATAATTCTGGTGTAAAGAAATTGATAATCGAGTGTAAACAAATTGATAATCCGAGGGTCCAAGGATGTAGGTCAGGCCTTCCGATCTGACCACCGTTCTTACGGTGCCCCTACCGTTTTTCCCAGATGCAGAACAAATTTCCAGATAAGCACGCTTTAGCCTTCGGTCTTTCCGTTCTCATTGGTTCCCTTGCGTTATCATCAGTCCCCATTTGTTCCTCAACGATCAATGGCACGCCACTTGTGATACACCGCGACCATGGAAGCAACACAAAACTACCCAAACTTACTTTCCGAGAAACAGGCAGCGAAGCGCTTAGGCATCGCTCGCATCACCCTCCTTCGCGCCCGTGAAGCGGGACGCATCAGGTTCTTTCGCATCGGGACGCGCGTGCTTTACTGCGCCGAGCATCTGACTGACTTCCTGAACAACTGCGAACGCAACAGCAGGCGTGTTCAAGCGAACGAAAGAGAACGTGAGGGCCTGGCAGCGAGGAAAGAAAACGTCAACTCAGGTCGAGCACGAGGGAATGGGACGACGCGCGAAAAGACCGGTTCGCGGAAGAAGGATCAAGCGTCTCTGCCGTTTGCAGCGAGTCGGTAGGAGTTGTTTTTTTAGTCTCTGAACAACTCAGGAACGCGAGGTTCGCGTTGATCTTGAGGAGTGGCTGCGTCGAAACAAAAATATTGACAGGATTTCAAGAGGGCGTATGCTACGTGCGTTCCGACGTTAAAACTAGTTCACTTCTCACGTGAAGAATAACCTTCCACTTAAAATCATAGTCTCCGTTCTCGGCATCCTCGCTGCGATTGTGCATGCGTGGAAACCAGAACTTCGAGTCGATTCCGTGACGATCATTCTGTTAGTGATCGCGGCGCTACCATGGGCTCAACCTCTTATCAAAAGCATTGAACTTCTTGGCGTAAAATTAGAGCTTCAGGAATTGCAAGACAAGGTTGCCGAAGCCAAAGGCGCGGCGGAAAGTGCGACTCGTCAGGTTGGGCTGGCGCTGGCCGCTTCTAGCCAGGTGCCACAGACTGCCGCCGCCGATGAACGAGGAGTCGCAAATGAAATAAATTCGCTCGCGGAGGAATACAATAATATTCGTGCCACACAGTCATCCGGAGATGCGCGGACGGACGCAATGACCAGGGTGGTCAGTAGAATGGTTGAGGTTGCGCGAAGAACTCAATCTTTTGACCTTGTCACTGCCCTGGCGGGTAAAGATCGAGGCGTGCGTTTGTTCGCTTATGCTTTTCTCTATGAACGGCCAGACGGAGCATTTCTTCTTCCACTCGTTGATAGTGTCACCAGAATTGAAGACAAGCCATTTGGCCAGTATTGGGGCCTTCAGACACTTAAGAAGGTTTTGCCTCTCGCTCCAGCGGACAAGCAACGCGGGGCGAAAGAAAGTCTCAGAGCATTTTCCGAGAGGATTCCATCGGGAACGGATCGCGATTACGAACTTCGGCAGTTGTTACGGTAACTAAGAGCTTGGCATATGATCATACAGAAGGTTATCAAAGGCATAGCTGGTATAGATGCCTTGGACGCTCAAAGGATCATGGAGGCGGGTATCTATTGCAACTGGTGGCGCAAAGTTGGCATGCTTCCTTTTCCCGAGGTTCCATTGCGGCTCAACCCTCAAACTTTGGATTGGCATCAGAATCACTATGATGATCCTGATCCGAACGAAGGCGGCGAACAGTTCGGACGTCATACACCCTTCATCTCAACCACCGCTGGTTCAGTCGAACGTGACATCGTCCGGCGGCGCAACTTCTTACTTCCAGCCCAACAAGTTGCGCTTGAATTTGCTACAAACGGTTGGCGTCAAGATGGTTGTCTGTTCTACTGCTATGTCTTCATAATCGGCCGCCCAAGTATCGCTCACCAAGTGTTTTCAGAAGAGATTCGAGAGTTAAACATATTCACGACCTTCAGCCTCTTCCAACCAGAAGGTGAGATTACCGCCAAAATCGTAATACCGCCTGCACAAATCGAACGATTCGAATTCTACGACATTTTAAGTGTGCGTCAGGATATCCGATCCGGAATCCGCCCAACGCCGAGCGCTCAAGGATTGAATGCGAGGTTTTTTGAGTCCCCTGACAAGATATCTAACATAAGGGAGTTTTTGATTTAGACCGCTATGCTGGATTCGTTAAAAGAATTAGGACTCGATCCTGAATTGTGTTCTATTCAGACTGAGATGCTGACCGGATTCGCGAAAGCTTACCTTGGCGAAGCCGAAACAACTGAGGACATGGATTCGGCTGAACTGCTTTCACTGGCGGCGGCGACAAATTTTAGACGTGCAGGTAGTAATTCGCTTCTCTTGGATCGAACCCAAGATGCGAAAAGACTTTTTTATCAGAGTGCTCAAGCTTACGGGCGGGCGAGGCTTCCTTATGCCGCTTTTATATCGAATCTGGCATCAGAAAGTTATTGGTTCAAGTTGCAAGAACAAAGGATTATCGAGTCCGCAGATCCGACCGAGGTTTTTCTGCTGTGGGGAGATCAATCCCTTGAGAACAGGAACGAAGCCGGACGAATCCGCCATATCGCTGAGTCTCTTCGCACCCGACGCATTGGACTTCTTGGTTTAGAGGTGGGGGTATATCTAGATCTATTCGATGCAGCCGTGGGCGACACCTCTGATACTCAGCTAGCGGAGAGTCTCTTACCAGTAATTAGCGCGTACTCGTTAGGGGTTAGGCAAGCTCGTCAAGATCAATACCACTGGCGAAAACTCGCCATACCTTTTCACCCAGCGGAACCGGACATTCTTGCACTGCTTGTCGCTCTGGATCGCAGGCTTGTAATCCGAAAGCGCTCTATTGCGTCCTTTCTAAAGATGATACCCCTCGCATGGGAGTCGCTTTCCCTTCTTCGTGGGGCACTTGAGCAACTGGGTGCATGGCGCAACGAAAAAACAGAACAGTCTTAATTCAGCGTTCTTGATTCTGCGCTTTCGGTGATCAGTACCTGCTAGCATCCTCGCCGAAATTCTCTTTGAGTCGCTAAGAAGTTCCACCATTTCCTTCCTGTATCAGCCCGAAAACTTCACCCACAAAGGCACTTCTAAAAATAATCATTTTGTGAGATTTGATGACCGATCTTGACTTCAAAGTGTGTGCGAAAGTGTGTGCGGGCCAAAACGGGCGACTTGGCGTCGCCCGTGAGTTGTTGAAAAATATGGTGCCCGCTAATGGATTCGAACCATTGACCCCTCGCGTGTGAAGCGAGTGCTCTACCACTGAGCCAAGCGGGCATATGTTTTTGGTAATTCTAAGCTACGACGCAACTTCCTTCACTACCAATGGTTTAACAACTTCTGAAAGTTGCCCCGCGTTCCCCGCATCCCCCTCCTGCTCTGGAAAAGAGGCCAAGAAGAGGCCAATGCTTCTCATCGCCTGTGTAGCAAGTATCCGACCGTTGTCCGTCGGCTTAAGGTAGATCGAAAAGCTCTCAAGAGTCTTGTGCCCACTGTACTTCATTACAGTGCCGGCGTCATTGCCAGTGACTTCCATTAGATGAGTGCAGAAGGTGTGTCGCAAGCTGTGAGCGATGAAGCCGTTGGCCTGACCGTAGTTGAGCTTAGCAAGTTTCGCAGCTTTCCGAAACGCGCGGGCAATCGCGTTGTCGAACGTCGCGGTTCTTGCCCTGGGGAATAGTAGCTCGTCGTCCGTGAGACCCTCTCGGATACGACTTTGTATGATTTGAGGGATCGTGCCCCAAAGCGGAATGTCGCGCTCGTCGCGGCTTTGGTTACTTGCACCGACAGGCTTCATGGTGGAACCAGGGGGCTGATTAGCTGGTCAGCCGCTTAAGGTTCCGAGTGAGTGAACTGCACCAAACAGCCAAGCGGGCTCGCCGTGAAGCAGCGCGCTTCACGTTGTTCTGTAGTAGCTGCACAGAACAGGCGCCAGAAGCTCAACAGTACCGTCACCGGCCTCACTCCATGATCGACGGGTTGACTGCGTCACCACAGTCTCACCAGTTAGTTTCGAGATACCGGCACGGGCAGCGTCACGTTCGTCGAAGCTAAAACCAATCAAGAGGAGACGCCTGCCCAATCAAATCGCGGAGCTCACTCGAGCCGAGTGGCTCAGTTAGGCGCTCGGGATTTGGCGTCTCCCCACGCGAAGAACTTTAACGCCCAAACAAGAGTTCTTCACGATACTCAGTTTGCTCCTTTAGTACATGGAAAGCGGCCTGGGCCAGTTTGTGCGCGATGATGTTGTAGCAAATCATCTGTCGCCCCCGTCCCTGATGTCGTTTCAGTTGTCGTTCGTAATAGCGACGCACTTTCGGATAGCAGCGCACCGCAGCCACGGCTGCTTGCGAGAAGGCTGCTTTCAGATAGTGGTTGCCCTGCTTGCTGGCCCGTCCGCGCCGCGTGACACTGCCCGACTGGGCAATACCCGGAACCACCCGACAGTAGGAACTGAAGACTTTCACGTTGGCAAAGCGCGTCAGTTCTCCTACTTCATACAGAATAGTCAGGGCGATGGTCTGGCCCACCCCCGGCAGCTTGAGCAGCAGCTCGTAAGACTGCTCGGTCTGAGCCTGCAAAAGGATCGTCTTTTCCAACTCCGCGATCTGTGCCGAGTAGAGTTCAATCCGTTGCAGTTCCTGGCTGGCGTGCAAGCGCACCAACGGATGGGCGAACCACTGCTCGAGCTCAGCTTCGGTGGCCGTCTTGATCTCTTGCTGTTTGCTGGAAAGTATTCCCTGGCGCAACAACAATTGGCGCAGACTGCCATACTCACCAGCACGTACCTGCACCAGATGCAGACGGCGGCGTAGTAGATCGCGCACCGGCCGAGTCGCGACCGGATAAATGTATGCCGCGGGCACCGCGCCCACCAATAACAGCTTGGCCAGTGCGTAAGCATCACGGCGATCGGTTTTCACTTTGGCGCCCGTGATCAGATAGAGCCCGAGGGTATGGGCCAGCACCACTTCGAAACCCTCAGCCTGCAATCCATCTATCAGCCAGTACCAGTTGAAGGTGCTTTCCACCACGATCTTCAGGTTGGCTTTGTAGGGCCCGAGCAGCTGGCAGATTCTCGGCAACTCATTGCGCAGC
>DATNNY010000295.1:0-7133 GCA_035601635.1 Pyrinomonadaceae bacterium | reverse complement strand
TCACCGTGGAATTCAGGGCAAAATCTCTCAGCGCATCGATCACACTGTCATCATTGGTCGCGCCCAAAACCGAGATTGCTTTAGTGCGCAGCTTCAGATCTGTTTCGTTCCTGGCGACGCCGAGAATCACCGGGGTCGCCGACTTGCCGGCGTGGCGGGCGAGAAGAGTAAGCGCCGCTCCCTTGCAACGCACAGTCTGCGACGATCCGGGTTTAAGCCAATCAGTAGCCACGGCGATTCCTCGGGGAGGGTCATTCTGAATGAGCGCCTGGAGCACCACGATTTTGAATTCGCAGGGATCATCGTCGGCCGATTGTGAGTTGCCGCCGATCACGCCCAGACCGGATCCCAATCCAACGCCTTTGCCGATTCCGACGCCGCCGATTTTCGGCGCGAACAGGCCCTTCAGGTCGTCACTCCAAAGAGGTTCCTGATACTTAAACGTGTATTGAAAGTTAGTCAGGACATCGTTAATAGTGTTGCCCGCCAGGCTGTATTTGCTCAGCTGTTCGTCCGCGAAGGCCACTGCTTCCAGCGCCGACTCGAAAGTTTCTTCGCTTGGATAGGCGAGAACTTCCGGCCTGGCTTTGGGGGCTGCCTGCTCGTCGCCAAGCAGGTCGCGTTTGCGACTTGCGGCATCGTCAGCACTCTTCTGAGCGCGTGGAGATGGCTTTTGGGCGGCGGCAGATCGACCGAACCCGCTAACGGCGACGGCCAGGGCAATCGCGAACCAGAACATCCGTCGCTGCGATATATGCTTATTTGATCTCGAATTCATTGTCTGTGTCTCCAACATGGTTTGCCTCTTGTCTTGGTTAACAATCTTCAATCGTCGGGCGAGTCTTAGTAACTCTGTAAGGCCGCCACGATCTCAGTTTTTTGCACGCGGTCCTTGATAGCACGCAACTCGGTCGGTGTCGTCTTGTCCGGCAGATTAGCGATATCGATCAGGAAAGGCTCTAGATCTCCCAGCAAAGATTTGACCGGAAATTTTCCGCTCGTCTCGGCATCTCGTCGCAGCACTACGTTCTCGTCCAGCAACCGCCGCGACATCGCCTTCTCGAACGTCACATCGATTTCCTCGTCATTGTCTCCCGGATGGATGTTCCTGATTGAGCGCAGAAGGTTCTGGGCCTGCGCGATGTGATCCGCTGTGTCTTTATTTTCAATGTCCGAGTAAGCAATATCTGAGAACAATACGTCCGATTGATCAGCCGACCCGGTCCCGACCCGATTAGATTTCGACGATTCCTTCACAGAGACAGTCTCCGTTGGCTCCACAGGTTTCATCGTTTGAGGCGGGACCGGCGGGTTCACCACGGCGACCCGGATGTCGGGCGTCCCGGGCGGCGTCTGGCTCTTCCCTCCGGCGATCCGCTCTGGCGTTTTAGTCTGCGGTTGGTTTCTGAGATACATAACGCCAATCATCACTCCGACAATCAAGACCGCCAGCGCTCCTGCAAGTCCATATCGTGGCGCTGCGAACAATCCAGTTAACCAGGCTGGCAAGCTCAACCGCGAAGTCGAATCCGGCGGCCGTCTCTCCGTCGTGCGCGCCTCGATCGCGTGCCACATCGCCGGCGAGATATTGAGTTCCCGATCGTAACGGGCAAAGACTTCCTGCTCTGCCGTCAGGGTCTCGAATTCGTGTGTGCATTCGGCGCAAGTGATCAGGTGCGCGCTGACTTGCTCGGCATCGCTTTCGATTGCTTCACCGTCAATGTATTCTGCCAACAGATTCTGACAGTCGTCACACTTCATAACTAAAACCTCACGTACGGACTAATTCGTCGCCGCATTTCCGATCGCGCCCGGTGCAGATCCGACTTCAATTTGGAAATCGAAAAGCCGGTTATGTCCGCGATCTCTTCGTAACTGCATTGCTGAAAAACTTTCAGTGTAAAGACGAGCCGCTTATCATCGTCGAGCAAAGCGAGGGAGCGTTGAATCAGCTCATTCAATTCTTTGTTAAGAAGCTGATGGACCGGCACTGGACTGCGGTCGCTCAAGTCGAGCACCGACTTGTCTTCCAGATCCACCTGCCGGCTGGCTCGCATCCGTGCTCGTAACGATTCCCGCGCGACGTTCTTCGCGATCCCAAACAGCCACGTTGAGAGCTTGGTTTCCTGGCGCAACGCACCCAGATTCCGGAAGGCCCTCACAAAAGTTTCCTGGGTCAACTCTTCCGCCAGTCCTCGATCGGAAACCAGATCGTAAATAAAACTGATCACGGGTCTCGAATACCGTTCAAAGATCAGACGAAAGGCTTCCTGTTCGCCCCGGCATGCGCGCGCAACTAGGTCTGCTGAACTATTCATCAGAGATGCCGCGAACGCTCCGGGCTGCCCTTCCAGGGTTAACTCATGGGACAGCCGTTTCATCATGTTCCGGTGTGTTAGTGACCCGGGACGAACTAAGGTTTCAGGTTTTTTGGACCCGCCCGAAAGCTTGCCTCGGACTGACAAGTCATTCCGGGACCGAATCCGCCGGCTCTCGCTGTTGTTAAGATAGTTCGGAGAAGTTGATTTAGGCGAGGAGGAGGGCCTGATCTCACACTGCGCCGGGGCGGAGACTGGCGGGCACGTGTTTGCTCTTTAGAAGTAAATTCGCTGCGTTTGTTCTGACGGGCAGAAATGACCTGAAGCTGGATTGCAGGAGTACTTAGTACCTAGGCGGCTTGCAACGAGTTCCGGTCGCTCAGCAGACGCCGGACCGTCGAGAGAAAACTTTCCGCATTGATCGGCTTCGGCTCGTAAGCATTGGCGCCTAGTTGTAAGGAGAAAGTCGCAGTACCGGTACCGAACGCCGTGGTCACGAGAATCGGTGTCTTTTCCAGTGACGCAGTGTTGCGCACGCGACGAATTACATGGACGCCGTCCTCGCCTGGCATTTGAATGTCGGTCACAATCAAATCAGGTTTGAGGAAAAGAGCAGTGTCATAACCGCGTACTCCGTCCTCAGCCACGGTCACCTGATAACCGCGCTTCTCCAGTGCCATGCGCAGTAGCTCGCGCGTTTCATCATTGTCTTCGATAACCAGAATTCTTTTGGACATACGAATACCCGAATTCAACCTCACAAGTATTTTTCTGTACCGCTAATAAACTCCTATTGGCGCGCTCATTCCGCGATCCAGAAACAAAACAATTTGAAGACGCGACGAGGACAGGCAACAAAAAAGCGGGGCAGAAACCAAAGGTCTCCGCTCCCGCTTCGTCGTTTCGGTTACGCTTGCGCGCTAAGGCTTAGTAACCGTTGTAGCCATCCGAGTAGCCATTTTCAAATGCGGCCCGGAAATACTGCTGGTATGCGTAACGATCTCCCATGCGCGAATTGTAGTCCTTCAAAGCATTTCGATAGGCGTTGCTGCGCGTGGGGTCATACCGTCCGCTGCGGCGATCATTTCGGCCTGCGCGATTACCTTCATTGTAACCGGCGTTCAATGCCGTCTGACGCAGCTCGTAAGAGCCACCGTAGTTTGGGTAGCCATCCGAGTTCCGCCCACGACGACCCTGTCGATTCCACTGACCGTTGTTCCACTGGCCATTGTCATATTGTCCGTTGCCCCACTGGCCATTGCGCTGCTGGCGTTGTCGCTCGATCTCAGCCTGCCGCTGGATCTCTGCCTGCCGATCGCGCTCACGCTGTCGTCGATATTGATCCTGATTAGGATACGGATATTGATACTGCGCCTGGGTCGTTGTGCCCGACACCATCATGGTACCCAACAACAACAGCAGCCCCAGGATTGACCCTCCAATATTTCGTGCGCTAAAAATTTTCATCTTCCCTACCTCCGCTGGACACCTTGGCAATGAACATGCCACGCAAAGTTAATCACGAAAAGTTAGAGCCCACGCAGAGATCCATCCCATATCGTGTTGGCTTAAACGACATGGGAAAGGAGAAGATGAGTCGTTACCATGCATTGATCGGGCATTGATCGGGCATTGATCGGGTTGACTCTGGACCGTTAAATGACGTAGAAGCCTCGTGTTCCGCGTTTCTACCGAGGATTCTCAGATGGATAAGTCAGACAAACTCCCGCATGAAACGATCGACGTCGCGCAACACGTTCGTCAACTCAATGATGATTGGGTAAAGGCAATGATGCGCGGTGACGCTGAAACCCTCGACCGGATAATGGCGGATGACTTTTTCTTTACCTACCCGTTGGAGGGGGACGACAAGACGCAATTCATCGCCGACGTCACTTCCGGGGATCTTAAGATCGAACACATCAGCCGCGAACAGGTCAGCGTGCGAGTTTTTGGCAGTACGGCCGTTCTCACGGCCCGCGATTCGGCCACCTGGCTTTATCACGGACGCGAACTCTCGGGTCAATATAAGATCATCAAGGTTTTTGCTGAGCGCGCCGGACGCTGGCAGTTATGTGCCGTCCAAGCGTGTCCGATGCAAGAACTTTAGCTCCAGAATCACAACCAATCAGATAATGCCACTTTCGCCAGCCCGTCGCGCCGCATTCGATATTCTGCGACGCGTCGAGGGCGAAGGCGCATACGCGTCTTCACTGCTTGCTACGCTGGATGAACGCCTGCGAGATGACGACCGGGCTCTTTGTCACGAACTCGTGCTGGGAGTATTGCGGCGGCAGTTGTGGCTGGATTGCGTGCTTGAGCATTTCGCGCAACGTCGTCTGGAAAAAATCGACTTACCGGTCAGGTTATCGCTGCGCATTGGGCTCTACCAACTGCGTTATCTTTCTCGCATTCCAGCCGCGGCGGCGGTTAATGAATCGGTAAATCTTGTGCGAGCGGCAGGTCTGAGTTCCGCGGCCGGATTCACAAACGCAATCCTGCGCCGGGCGGCCCGCGAAGCTAATTACGATCCCGCGAAAAACGTTTCTGATCCCATCGAGAAACTGGCCATTGAAACTTCTCATCCTTCCTGGTTGATCGAACGCTGGGCTATCGCCTTAGGTCTCGCAGACGCCGGTGTTCTGGCGCGCGCGAATAACGAACCTGCGCCCGGCTCCTTTCGTCTGACGGCCAAAGCGATCGCGAAGGATGACGCAGCGCAACGAATCATTGGGGAGTTGACCACCGCGGGAGCGGACGTGCGGCCGTCGAAGATTACGCCCAACGCCTGGCGAGTGGTCGGACCAAGACCTGCGCGTTTTCGCGATCTGATCAGCGCCGGTCTGATCTACTTGCAGGACGAAGCATCACAACTCGTCGCCCACTTTCTTGATATCCAACCCAATGATCGTGTGCTCGACGTCTGCGCTGCGCCTGGGAGCAAGGCGACTCACATGGGCGCGCTCGCGCCGCGGGCGATGATCGTCGCCGCCGATATCTACGAGCATCGTGTGCGCATTTTGCGCGAATTGGCCGCGATCCAGGGTAGAGATTTCTTTCCGGCGGTCGCCGCTGACGCGACCATCGCGCTGCCGTTTGCTCCGGGTTCGTTTGATCGGGTTCTGGTGGATGCACCTTGTTCAGGCACCGGGACGCTGCGGCATAATCCCGAGATTCGCTGGCGACTCGGGCCTATGGATTTAGCCGGTCTGGCGGAAAAGCAGCGCCTAATTCTGATCCGGGCGGCTGAAATGGTGCGGCCCGGCGGGAGGCTCTTGTACTCGACCTGCTCGCTCGAAAGTGATGAAAACGAAGCCGTCGCCGTGGGCTTTCTGACCGAACACAGCGAATTCGATCAGTTGCGCTTAGCCAATCGGCGAACCTCGGATAGCGCGGCTGATTTGGCAACCGCGAGTGGCGCCATACGCACCTGGCCCCACCGTCACGACGTGGACGGCTTTTTCATGATCGAGTTTCAACGTCGGGCTTAATCCCGCATTGGTTGCGGGTGTTTGCGCGCGGGTGTTAGACTTCGCCTGACCTTGGCCCGGTTTGATTTGCTCCGCGAAAAGAGACTGCATTTATCGTGTCTTTCACAGCCCAGGCGCTTACTGCGCTAAAACGAATCTTCATCGTAGTCGGGATCGCCATCGCTTTTACCCTGGGGCTGTTGGGTGCTATTTATCTTTCCCTGCGGAGTTCTGAGACCAAAGTACCCGACATCGTGGGCAAAGACAGAACTTCCGCCGAAAGCACGATCAGCTCAGCGGGTTTGAATTTTCGCGTGCGCGCCCTGCGGCCCGCCGGTGACGCTAGGCCTGATACGGTTCTGATTCAGCTTCCCCATGCGGGAGAGATAGTGAAAGTTGGTCAGACGGTGGCGGTGGATATTAGCCGCCCGACCAAAGAGGGCGAGACTCCAACTTCTGCGAATTCGAACGAGAACTCCAACGCTGAAAAGAAGCCGGAGAACAACAACGCCGCGAGTTCAAATGCCAACGCAAACGATAACAAGCCGAAACGGAAGCCGGCCAACAAGAACGCCAATGACAATTCGAACGCGAATACCAACCGCCCGGCCAACCGAAACCGAAACAGCAATGGCAACGCTAACCTCGCTACGAATGGCAACGTGAATGTTAATTCGGGGGGGAATCCGGCGCACAGCAACCCGAATTCGAATACCGCTCCCAAGGGAAACGTCAACCGCCTTCCCTCCGTTGCCGTACCGACACCTTAACGGCTCGAAACGTCATGATCGAAATTGCTCCATCGATTCTTTCCGCGGATTTCACCTGTCTTGGCGAACAAATCAAGACTGTCGAGCGCGCGGGAGCATCTTTGCTGCACGTGGATGTCATGGACGGACGGTTTGTGCCGAACATTACTGTTGGCCTCCCAGTCGTAAAAGCGATTTCACGTGGAACCCGATTGCCCATTGACGCGCATCTGATGATTGTGGAGCCCGGCCGGTACGCGGAGCAGTTCGTCAAAGCCGGGGCGCAAATGGTTTCAATCCACATCGAAGCCGACCCGCACGCGCACCGAACGCTGACGGCAATAAAATCTGCGGGAGCACGGGCAGGCATCGCGATCAATCCGGCGACGCCCCTGTCGGCTTTGGATGAAGCTGTTAAGTTTGCTGACTACGTCTTAGTGATGTCGGTCAATCCGGGTTTTGGCGGCCAGGAGTTTATTCCCGCCTCGCTCGATAAGGTTAGGCGTTTACGAAAAATGATCGACGAACGCGGTTTGAAAGTCCGCATCGAGATTGACGGCGGTATTGACAGCGAGAACATTGCCGAGGTCACCAGC
>DATNNY010000294.1:0-47433 GCA_035601635.1 Pyrinomonadaceae bacterium | reverse complement strand
AGTTCTCAACATCGTCTGTCAGATGAACGAAGTTATTATGTTCTCGGTTCGAGACAATCACAAAAGACGACTGTGGGAGTGAAGTCAGTACCACCTGCGTCAGCGGTTGGATCAACGAATCAGCGAGCGGGCCGGGCGCCTGGTTGAGTCTTGCGGCTCTGCCGCCTGATGTGCGGAAAGGCTTTGCCTTTCCGATTCCTATTGAGGAATTTCGGAGCTCTGCCCCGATTGTCAGGCGAAGCCCTCGCTCTGAAATCCAAGGTCCGGAAAGAAAGAGCCTTTCCGCACATCAGTTGGCAAAGCCACCGAACATTCTCTGTGAAAAGTGTTCTTATCGGCGAATTGGACGATTTAAAAAAAGAAGAAGAAGATTGAGACTTGAAGCATTTCCTCGCCGCGACTAGACGCAATTGCTTGCCGCAAGTCTACAAAAATCCAACAATTCCAAGTCTCAGACTCCTCGCGATTCCCGAGGTTTGGAAGCTTACATTGCCGGAAGTGCGAATTGGAAGCAAAGGGTTGCCGAAAGTACCGATAGCAGATTTATCAAGATTCGATCGTTCGCATCGGTTAACGCTGTTTTGAGAGTTCTCAAGAAACCCATGCGAAGAATACAGTAATTGGCGGCAAGGTTTTTCTTGCTGTTTTGATCTATTCTAGCTCAGCCTCCGCTTGGCTTCAGGCAACAGCCGCAGATCAAGCCGACAAGGATTAGAAGGCCGCTGAGTATTCCAAGAATCGCAAGCATCAACAGCGAACCTGAACTTCTGTATCCGGCCAGGACGACAATTCCGAGCACCAGATAGGCCAGGCTTAGACCCAGGATCGATGTGTAAAGGAGCTGGCACAATGAAGGTTTCCATCGCCAGTACCAATAACCTAAGAGTCCGACAACGACGAGAAACGAAATGGTTACGATAGGTGCAATCCAAGTAGGCGTTGCCAACGCAACGACTAGCAGCAATGCCGCCAGCAGCAAAGGAGTCAGCCATCGTAGCGCGGGACTACACTTCCTCGCTCGGCCCACGCCGTCAGGCGACGGAATAATTTCATTGGGATCGCCACCAAGACCGCGGACGCGAATGGCTACCTGATCCAGATAACGACAAAGCACCGGATACCAGCGGCTCTCGGGTCTTGTCGACTTAAAGATCCAACGCAACACGGACAACAGCCGCTTCTCTGGTTCAAGTAACTCCTGTTTGGTCTGCACTGGGATGTTGACTTGGAATGATCCAATCACCTTGCGCCATTTGACGACATCGCCAACGATCGCAGCACGTGGAGCGGTAGCGATGCCCGGCGGGTTCTGGGACTCGGCTGCTACAGCGAAGGCGTTTGTAATCTGTCGGGCCACGATCTTGAAGATTTGACCGCGCCGAAGATTCGCTGGGACTTCTACCGTCATCAGCCCAGCGTAATTTGCGGTCCCAGGCAGGATAGGAACGTAACTGATGCCTGCGGCGTTCAGACTCAGCGTGTGGTTATCGAGACTCGACAGTTCGTGATGGGAATAAAGTTGATCGGCCCGGCTTAGGACGAAATTGGCGTTCGCGCCAGGCAGGTAGATACTTGCTTTGGCACCAGCGGGAAGGTTGCCCCAATCGATCATCAACTCATCGGGTGCCTGACTCGGAGGTGTTCCCGCCGCGGTTGGCCTTATATCAAGAGTGAAAGGGACCACATGAGGCGAGGCCACGCCTATGATAGTGAGATTCCGCTGTGCCAGCTTATCAGATACAGCCGGACTGGTGCCGTTTGCGATTTGTGGAGCGGATGAGTCAAGGTTGATCTCGGCAACCAAACACTGATGTTTGTTCATGATGGCTTGCTGGATCGACTGAACGGGTGTGAAGGGCCCCGCCGCGGACGCAGGAAATGCGGGCAAGACTGCCACGTTTTGGTTTATGTCCAGCCAACAACCGAAATAGGCTTGCACCTCGGCCCCGGAACCGTCAGCGGGTATTGAGTTGCTGAGGGGCCCCACGTTCAGCGGATCAGTTTGAGCATTGAGACCCTGAGGATTCGTAGGGTCGATGCGCTCTGCGGCGAAACAAGGAATGCTCATGACTTCCCCGCTAACTACGCCTAACAATGGAATCTTGACCCCGCCCTGACCGCCAGTCGCATAAGTGGTGGCTAGTTGAAATTCAGTTGAGGTCGTTGAAGCCTGAAAGATACGAAAAAACACGCGGACGTTTGGCGCCGGAATCGACAACGCACGATATCTCACGCGCGCGATCGCGAAGTTGTAGACCGGCGTCATGCCCACTTTTTCAGCGATTTCAACCGCAGACGTATCTTGATGGGCTACCAAATCAAGATCGAAAGGATGGTTGGGCGCTCGGGCTAGGGCTGGATCGTTGTACTTCTCGAGCAAACGCTGGATGAAATCCTTTGGCCCGGCGTTCAGCGTGATAGACGGTGTACTCGGCAGCGAGTTGTTCTCAAGCACATTGCATACCTGAAGATCGACCGACAGCCACGATACCGGACCGTCAATCTCGTAGGGGTTAGGTTGTCTTGTTAACGTAATCACGGCCTGGGCACTCATCGTGTCACCGGTATTCGTGATCAGTGAGGCCGTCATCGTCACCGGAAAGACTTCCTGGGTGAAGTCAGTGGTGTCATCAAATTGCATCGTGTAAACCCAGGTGAACCTTTGCGGGCCCGTCACCAAGGTGTTGCCTTCAGTGCTGCACGCGGTCGCATGCGCAGTGACTCTGGCGAGCGGGGGGTTGAACGTGATGTCGGGCTTCACGTTAGGAATACCGGAAAGAGTAGCCGCAGTGATGTTGAGTTCCTCGTGGCGAAAACCGTCGATGAAAACGTAGAACGCAGCATCAACTCGAGCCGGAGCAGAGACGTGCAGCATCGCGTCAATCTCATCTTTGCCAAAGGTACTGCGGTCCGTAGTTAGAACGCAGCTCTCGATGCTCTTGCGTACCCAGAGGCAGAATGCCAACAGCCCCGAGGTGATCTCCTCGATAATGTTTTGCATCTCGCCGTAGATAGGATGGAATGTAGTTCCCCATTCCAACGTGTACGCCATCACGTTGCGCTTGCTGCCATCCACAAAGTGGCGGCTGTAGGAATAGTCGTCAGAGGCCCCAGCAGTGGGATAAAGTCCGACACTTGGCTCGACCAAATAAGAAGTTCCTCTCACCGCCAGGATCCCCTCGCGAAAAGCATTGCCAAGAGCCACCCTCGGAGTGAGATCATCCAGGGGAATGTATTCCCGATAAGCCTCGTGGCCCGTCTGTCCTAACGCGTCCAGGATTCCCCGAACGTTGTTGTATGACGTGTTTTGGAAATTCATGCTGGGGTCAGTTTCCTGATTGTCGTCGTCACCCCAGCTATAAAGAATGTCCTGGCCAAAACTGTGGAGGTCCACAAAGTATCCGATGTTGGGAAAATTATCGTGAATCCATTTTACATTCCGGGTCTCAGGCTCTGAAAAAGGACTGTCGCCGTGATAGACCTCGTGATCGCATGGATTGGCTGAACAAGAGACCGACGAAGTTGCCGCGAATTGAGTCTGAAAGTCCCACAGAAAGTCAAAGTTACGATTCAAATCGACGCCGACGCAATCTCCGGAATTCGAATTAGGTGAAGTTGTGCGCCGGTTCTTCCGCCAATTTGCTTCAGTATTTATGCTGTAGTTTCGGCCGTCGGGATTGGCTTGGGGAAAAACGAAGATATCGAGATTATCTACGATGGTATTAATTTCCGCAGCAGAGAAAGTTTTTCCGCCCAGCGTAATGCCGGTTGCATTCAGATAAGCCTGCTCCAATTGCTCAACGAAGTTAATGAGGATATCTGAACTGCCCCACTCGCGCGCGTGTACTCCACCGAGGAAGTAGACTCCGGGCCGTCCGGAAGCACTGCCGCTGGCAATCTTGATCGCGTTGCAATTGCGCCCTTCCCAGGTCTGGTTGGGAAGCGGGATTAGGACCGTGAATGCCGTGAACGGCGCCGACGAAGCGACAAACAAAGCGGACTCGACCTCATTAACATTGAGGTACGGCATGAAAAATCCTCCCTGGCATTACGCAGACGAGATCAGTATTGCTGCTTCTCCTTGTATCGATCGCCTCGGCCTACTTCTTTTTGGCGAGCTCTCCCTACCTCATCGACATCCTCAAGCTTTTCGACATTGTAACCGGCATCTTGCAGTCGCTGGATGTCTGCGTCCGAAACGATGGCATGAACGACGAAGCCGGCTTCTTTGCTCCGCCGGGCTCCATGATCCAAGACTTGTATCTTGTGTTTGCGCACCAGATCGATCATGGCTTGACCGCTCTGACTCGTGATCGTGATGTGATAGCGTGGCATCGGACGAAACCCCCGATCAGTTCATCTTTTGTGAGTGCAATTGTACGGGGAGATGGACGGCGCGCATTTGCTTCAGGTGAGAGCCGGGCCGGCTTTGGTTTTTACCGGCCCGAACTCGTCGTGCGAAAACTGCCAGCCACAGAATGTTTGGTGTGCGGTCAGCAGCTTCCTTTCCTCATTGCCTTAGAACACGAATCGCACTCCTCCCTGAATCGTTGAGAACTTGGTTGTGGTCCCAGGTGTATTGACCGCATGGTAGTTGTACGAGCCTTGCAGGCCAAACTTCGGCGTTACTTCGTACAGCACTCCGGCCCCAACGTTACCGCCAAAATGCGACGAGCCGGGACTGAATTTGTAAGCGCCCACGCCACCATTGACGAAAGGTCTGAATTTATTTGGCAAAGCAACAAAGTATGCTTTCGCGTTGACGGAGAACTGGTAAACGTTGAGGTTACTGACCGCCGGCAGCTTGCTGCCGAAGTGGTGATAACCGAAGATGCCTTCGGCCGAAAAATGAGGATTGACCATGTACTCCAGGCCGGCGTTGAAACTGAAGCCGGGGTTGAAGAAGTTCGAGAATGTTCCGTGCGGAATTCCCGCGCCGAAATCCAGAAAGAGCGCCAGCTTGCCGGGTGATATGTTTCCGAAAGTTCCGCCCGTGCCCGTCCCGCCGGTACCCGTTGTGCCGGTCCCGCCGTTGCCTGTGGCTGTCGTGCTGGGTACGAGCTTTTGCGTGGCGAGATAAGTGTCAGCGAAGCCGGTTTCGCCAGTAACTGTGACGTCGAACACACAGTTCGCTCTCCTGTTTTTGTCGATGATCCCTTTGCAGGCTTGCTCCGCCACATGCGGTTCAGCGGGAGTTGCCGGTTTCAGTCCCGCGAGCGTGCAAGGCGGATTCTCCAGGGGCCAAGTCGGGAATGTAAAGGTCGCGGTCGACGTGCCGGACGCATAATCAAACAGACTGGTGGCATCAGTCACGCGCCACGCGTTCGCGAATGTTTGATAGAGATCGAGATAGCGTTGATGTAACCCGCTCGGCAGTGGTCCCATAGATGTCCCATTCGGTAGTGCCGGCAACCAGTCGCCGGCCCGAATGACGCCGAGGATCCCCTCAACCGCCGGAGTTCTGGTCACATCTACGTTCATGTACCAGTAGCCTTGGTCAGGCCAAAAGTTCGGGATGACGTACATCACGGTGCCGTTGGGAAAATCGACTTCGATGCCGCCCCCGTGTGGCGCAGGCACGCTCACGATCCGGCCGCCGTCCCCGAGATCGATTCCGTTTCCACCCAGTGTCGTCAGCACTCCGTCAACACGGAGCTGGAGCCCCGAGGGATCGGGTACGCCGCTAAGGTTTGGTTCGTAAGTAACCCGATGTTTCCCAACACGTGCGGCTACGGCGGTATTAAGGCTCACGCATGTGGAAAGACCGTCGTGAGCATCCGTAGGAGGATTGAACGTCGTAGCAACAGGCGACTGTCGCGTCTGAATTTGAAAGCCGTCATAATCACGGAGACTGACGAACTCGCCGGCACCTTGGAAATCGTAGCGCACCCCATTAACTGTAATGAGGTGCGGATCGCCTTCGTTGGACGCTACTCCTCCGCTGACACGATCAGTGTAAATGTCGAAGTTCGTCGTGGTATTGGGATTGTCTCCCGTGGAATTCGATCTATCTGGCCAAGCAGGGTGTAGGAGACCTTGGAAATACGCGAGCCCTGAATAGTCCCCAAATTCGTTGCCCCCATTGAAACTGGCCGTTGTCGAGGCATCGCTAATCACAGCATTCGGCATAAAGGTTGGCGATGCACCACTCGGCGTGGCCATGGTGCAGACCACCTCCATGGCGGTATTGGCCGCCGAATTACGCGCGTCATACCAACATACCGCGATGTTGCCTGAAAGCGGATTGCTGGCTATCTTGGGCATGAACTGACTGCGAGTCGTCGCATCATCGTTGACGCGAATCGGGGCGCTCCACGTTCCGCCGTCATTGTCGGAGAAGCGGAGCACGACGTCTGTGTCGCCGCTCCCGAAGGCACCAACTTCCGTGTTATAGACAATGTACAAACGTCCGAAATGAGGACTCGGGGTCATGGGGTCGTTATTTCTATCGTAGGCCAGGCCAGGTTCCGCATCGATCGTGCGGTTGCTTTGCGCTGGTATCGGATGGAAAGCCGCCACGTTGGTCGTATCCACAACAACGGCGGCATTGAATGGGTTCGGACCAAGACCGTCTGGTTTAGTGTTGACCAGGATCTGCGACGCCGGTGCATTTCCTTGCGAAGGTGTTTCGCATGTTTGCACGACTGCGCCGCTAGGGGCGATGGCTACGTCTCCGTAACTGCAATCAGCCGTTCCCGGAATATTCTGTGGCGCGCTAAAAGCCCCGACAGCCCCAAGCCCGGTTACGGCAGCTCCGCCCGCGACCATTGGGCCTGCTGACGGATTCTGGTGCCATACAACCCAAACCGCGACCGGTGCTCCTATGGCTGTAGTGTTGCCTGTGACAATAGTTGGCTGATCGACGCAAAAGGCACAGAAAGGGCCAAACGTAGCTGGCGTAATATTTGAGAATGTCTGTCCGCCGTCAGTACTAAGCAATACCACGACCGTGGTCCCATTAGGATCAAGGTAAGAGACAAACAGATTTCCGAAAGTGTCCCAACTTAGCGTTGGATCACAACAGGCAGCGGGACCCTGTGTGGCTACGTTGCCGCCATCGGCGATTGTCTTATCCGCTGGATCGGGATAGGTCCAGGTCACTCCGCCATCTATGCTGCGGGCGGCAAATAGTCCTACGCCTGCATTGTTGTTGCATAAGACGAAGAGCTGGAGTTTGTTAGTCGGATTCTTGGCGACAGCGCACTCGCTTTGCTCGCCCGCCAGTTTGGAAGTGTTCACATCTGTTCCGCCAGACACTTGCGCGCTGACGGCGGTCAACATGAATAACAAACTAATTGCTGAAGCCATAAATCGTAGAACACTAGGAGCATGAATTTTGCGATACATGGGAGAGCTCTCCTTTCTATTACTGTTTCCAAACACCGCGGCGAGACCTTCGGGCCTCGTCCTCCGCCTTGGACAATTCACGGTACTTGTAGTCGTAGTTTTTTTGACGCCGAGCCAGTCCCTGTGTCAGCAGTTCGACTCCAACATCTGTGCCCGGACCAACGAAGAGTCGCACGACCATCTCGCCGTTTTTGTTTCGATATTCAAATTTCCCGCGAACGGTCATCCCAAGCACCAGAGTCGTAACTACCTGCTTGGCCTGGGCGGCAATGGGCCCTTCTCTGGGAACATCGATCCCGACGATGCGAACGTTGTATGTTCCGCGGCCGTAGTCCAGCACCACCAGATCCGCGCTCTTCACCTCTATTACCTTGCCGGAGATCACGTCAGCCGCTTTTGCCGGGAACCAGCTGGCCGTGACAATAAGGAGAAACAAGATTCCTGCGATTGCATACCTTTTACGCATAATACCTCCATTAACTCGACAGTTGATTTCTTTTGGAGTCGACTCCAAGCATCCTTCTTTGCCTGCATTGTTTGATGCCGTCAACGCCAGCGCACACGAAGCCAGACTAACTTAAATTTAATTGTTCGAATTGACTCGCATGGCTAAAACCAGTCGAGGCTGGTGATCGAAGGAAGCGGATATCGCAGGCTCTGAGGACCAGCCGATCGTGTTAGATGACACCTGTGTACTCCTCTTCACGAGCCAATGTCAAGAGTTATTGCAAGAGTTTGTGCAGCTTCTTCGTAACCGCTGCCTGTCTGATCGATAGGAAGAGGCAAACCGGGGCTAGAGGGAGAAACTTGTTGCCGCTGGCAGAATGCCGCTTGATTGCGAAGTCTGCTTCTCACTGTCAGATCACCTATCGCCCGAATTCGAGACCGCGACGGCTGGAGAACTACTGAAACGCGCCGAACTCGGCTGAATGACGGGAGACTAAGTGCGAGGCTTTCTCCTAGATGTGAATCACGTCGCCGCTTACGGTCGCAACGATCCAAAGGTACGGGCAAAACTTCGGAGTTTCCGGTTGAGTGGCCCGTTCGCGTATGAGCAATCACTTTCGGTGAAATAGAAGCGGGCCATTTGACGAGTCAATTGGCGTTGAGCATACGCGCAAAATAAAACGGCACTAGGCCTTGGACAGGTGATTGTAAAGCACTTTGTACTTGCGAGGTATTTCTCTACAGTTCGTCAGAACGTAAGCATTATGTATTGCGCGAGAGCGAAATCCGTCGTTTGGCTTTCGAAAGTGTTTTAGAGGGTTTCCTGTCATACAGATCGGGCAATTACACTTTGCTAACTCCTCCAATTCCTCGTCGTGAATCTGGCTGACTCGAGACGCCTTTGACGGTTTCTCGGAAGCATGTCTTTCACTTAAACCCGGAAGAATTATCTTCCCATATGCGGCTAATTTTCTCCACGACGATGTGTCCACGGAGGTCGCGTTAAGCATCTCCGCCATTTTCGAGCGGGTCGTAGCACCCCAGGAGAAGTACAACAATCAGGGCACGCTGGCTTACGCGACAACCGTGACAGACCCGGACGGATATTCTTCCGGCGCGGAATACAAATACGATTACGGCGCGATTACCCGAACGCATGTGCCGTCCAGTGGACTCGCGCCTAATGTCATTTACCTTGATGTCACGCGGGAATATGACGAGTTTGGCCGCATCGAATGGATCAGGAATCAAACCAACCAAGCTTATACCCACTTCGTTTACGAACCCAACGCTAACTATGTCCACACGTTTCAAACGGTCATCGATTTAACTCAACCGAACGAGTTTCATTCATGGCAAATCTTCGACGGCGCAGGCCGGGCGCGTGCTTCAGCTTCGGATCATCCGAGCAGTGCGGGCGGCTATACGGGCCAGTTCGTCATCTATGACCACATGGGGGGCGTGGTCCAGCAGTCGAATCCAACTGAGTTTGCCAGCTCGCAGAACGGCTGGAATCCAGCGGGCGACGATGCGTCAACCTGCTGGATCGTTACGCACCAAAGCTATGACTGGAACGGCAGGCCTTTGCAAACAACAAATCCTGACGGTACGACGCGTGTGATCAGTTACGGCGGGTGCGGCTGTGTGGGCGGCGAAGTCACCACCGCGCAGCATGAGCATGGACGGCAGCGTAGGTTTACCAAAGACCCGCTGGGCCGCTTGGCAAAAGTGGAAGAGATGGTCTGGAACACTGGCAGCGATTATGCAGCGACCAACTACAGCTACAACGCCCGCGATCAGATTGCCCAGATCAATCAAAGTAATCAGATTCGCCGCTTCGGTTATGACGGTCATGGCTGTTTACAAACGCGGACCACGCCTGAGCAGGGGACGACAACTTACAACTACAATCCCGACGACACTACTCATGTTGTGACAGATGCGCGCAACGTTACGGCGAGCTACGGTTACAACAATCGGCATCAGATAACTTCGCTTACCTACGACGTGACGCATGATCCGACCGAGCAAACGGCCGCGACTGCGAGTGTAACCTTTGAGTATGACGCAGCAGGCAATCGTTATTCGATGAGCGACAGCCTCGGCTCGGCAAATTTTTTCGTTGCCGAGCGGATCAAGGTGATCGAGCGAGTCTGTCTGTCTGTATGAGCAGAGAAATGAGAACCCAAAATTGAATTAGAAGCATTTAGTTGCCGGAGGCTAATGGAACTAATAAGTTGCCGAACCGGCAAATTAATGACTCAAGTTACAAAGAATTGTCACTTGAAGGACTTCTTTGCCGCCTCTCGAAGCAATTCCTTGCCGTTAGTTTACGAAAACCTGGAAGTTTCGCGCCTCTGACTCTCCGCGATTCCCTGCGTTTGGAAGCTTATATTGCCGGAAGTGCAAACTGGAAGATAAGCCTTGCCGAGAGTTCAAAGCCGATGAAATGAGTGCTCAATGGGCATTTTGGTTGAGGCGTGGGCGGATGCTCCGCCTCTTTGACTGACATTAGAAACCTTAGTAGCATCGCGCCAGTGCTGGACACAGCCGATTTATGTTGACGCCTTTTTCGGCCTTCTATATGCTTCCTTTACGAAGCTTGAAATTCAGGTTGAGTCCTGACGCATTAAAACTTCACCAGGCTGGTCCTAAGCCTGCGACTGCCAACTGACTGCCGCACACTTTCTCACCAGCCTCGTTAAAGAGGAAAGGCAGTTCCCCCATGAGCACACCAAGTCCACCGAGCGCGTCCACCAATGGATATTTTCCGGTTCCCCCGCCAGCCGCCAGCACGTACATGCATAACGTTCTCGCCACCTTTGTTAACGCAATTCCGGAAGGATGTTATTCGTTTTGTGAATCCACCAAGAGCTCCAGGATAACGCCCGGCATGATTGCCAAAACTCCCAGACCATGGTTGATGGACTTTGTTGAGGAGCGTCTGGGCCAACTTGCTAATTATGAATACCGCGAGTGGATCAACGGTCAGCAGCCATTCATAACATTTCGCGAATTACAGCTTTGGCGATTAAAGCTGTACGTCCAATACATCTGGTTTTGGAACTTACCGGACGATGAGGATTTGGCGATGATCTTCAACCTGACAAAGCGGCGCGCCGGGAGCCTGGCTAATGATTTCATCGCTCGATTTCGCAAGACCGCTATTTACCCGGTTGCTTTGCAGCGTCTCTACGACCTGATCATCTCGACTAAACCGGTCCGGACAAAAATCAGAAATGTGAAAGACACCGCCATAGGCGGTATCTACAAAATGCCCTCAGCTCGTTTGGTGAATACCGCGCAGTACCTGGTGGAAGACCTCGCCATCTTAGTACCTGCGAAACGAATGGCGATTCCTTATTTGTGGGACAAAGACCAGTATTGGATGTGGGTCGATGAAGTGATGGTCGACGTTATGAAAACCAACCAGGCGGTGAAGAACGCGTTGTTCACCATGTATCCAATTCCCTCGTGATGATATGGACGACGATGTCAAAACCTTGCTAGCGATCCTTGCGTTGGTTTACGGATCTTCCAACGGCATCGGACTACTAAAGGATGCCCTCGATCCCGTAGAAACGAACACCAAGGATCTGGACTGCAAAATGGGTGATCCGCAGGTTGCCCCCACCATGCTGAGACAAGTTGCGTGGGGCCTGTTTAAATCGCTCTGGAAGCCGTTTGTCCTCATTTATCTGGTCATGGTTCTGATTGTTCCAACTTTTCTGTTTATCGTTGCCCTTCGCGGTCCGGTGGCCGCCCTCGCTCTGATCGGGTTAGCAAACAGTTCCAATCAAACTTCCTCCAGTCGGCCTTCGACTTTTTATTGGATACTGTTTGCGTTATCTATCGTGGCGACGATGCACTACCTGTCGAAGTACTTCAAGGCCTGGGCGGTTCTGATTAAGTACTTGCGATCGAAATCTCCTGATGGAGTCGATGGAGCGTAAATCATGCAGTCCGAAGGCCCCCCGCTCGAAAGAGTTCTGCTTTATGTCGACGCCCTGGAACGTTTGCGAGCCGAAAAGGCAGAAATCTCCTGCGGCGATTTCGTTCTTGAGTTGGAGACACTATCGGCTGATGTGGTGCGCGATGACTTTGTCGTCATGGGATTACCATGGAAGCCTCGCGGCAAAGTTGATCTGAATCAGGCCTACTGGGCAGTTGTTGATCGGCAGGCGAAGGCTGAAGGTGAAATAGAGTCGAGCGCGACTGTAGGACCGGTCTTTCCCGCTGAAGCGGAAATTCTGGCCGCACTCCCCCGACGCGAGACTCCGGAGCGAGCCGCACACGCAGTTCAAGCCGCACAGATGCTGGATCTCTCGTTTGATAGCTTCGAAAACCTGGATCTGGCGTTACTCGCACATGGCCGCATGACCGACGGCGCGGTTGCGTTCCCTCACCAATTGAAGACTGCCAGATATGTCATGGAGGACATGAACGGCCTCGCCATCATCGCCGACGAGGTGGGCTTGGGAAAGACGAATGTGGCGGGGTTGATTCTGGAGGAACTCTTCGCGCACGAGCCGAACGCCAGCGCACTCATACTCGTACCTGCTAATCTGCGAACGCAGTGGGCGGAGATCGAACTGCCGCGTTACTTCAAGCGCCAGGCGTTCACGAACGGCCGCGCCTTGAGCGCCATTGAGAAAGCTCCAGTTGTACTTCTCTCGTTGGACCAGGCGAAACGCACCGGTAAAGGAGAGGTTTTATCAACTGTGCTTCTGCGTCGAAAGTGGGACCTGCTAATCGTCGACGAAGCGCATGACTGTAGAAACGCCGATCGGCTCCGCTTCAAATTCGTATATTCGCTGCAGGCAAAGCGCAGAGTTTTTCTCACCGCCACACCCATTCATAACAGCGGCTACGACATCTTCAATCTGGCGACATTATTGAAGCCGGGTTGCTTTGGCCAACGGCGCTTTTTTGCTGAACAGCACATGAATGGAGAGCGAATTCTAAAAGAGAGCGACGCTCTCCAGCAAAGCGTAAAACCGCTGATGATGCGTACGCTGCGTGAAGATACCGAAATACCTTTTGCCGAGCGGAAAATAAAGACCATTGTGATCAAGAACTTCAAAGATGAGGAGACCAAGTTGTACGACCGACTCCTAACTTTGTTGCAGGAAATCTACCAGCGCCACATGGGTGGTGCAGCACCAATAGTCAATCCGTCGGGCAGTCAGCGACACGTCTCACAGTTTGTTTTGATCGCCATGCTGGTTCTGAGAGAGATGGCGAGCCATCCGCTGGCTGCGATCGAGACCCTGAAGACCGCTCTTCGGAAACGGGTCGAGGAATTCGCCAAGATTAGTCGTAACGACGCGGACCTCAACCGGCTGGATGAATTCATCGCTGACTACACCAGCCAAAGCTGGGAGGTCGATCAGCACGCAAAATCCGAACGACTACTGGAGGAAGCAGCAAAGCTTCTGAAGGCCGGCAAGAAATTTGTGATTTATGTGAATTACCGCAAGACTCATCAATTATTACTGGATGAGTTGGCAAGCAGGCATCGTGGCTCGACGATCGTCAGCTATGAAGGCTCGCTTGGACGCGAAGAAAAAGACGCTGCCATCAAACTCTTTAAGGCGGCGCCGAAGACTTGTCTTGTTTCAACTGACTGCGGCGGCCAGGGACTGAATCTTCAGTTTGCTGAATGTGTAATTAACTACGATTTTCCCTGGAACCCAATGAGAATTGAGCAGCGAATCGGACGCGTAGACCGCGTGCGCAGCAAAGAGGAAAGCGCGGCGATCAAAGAAGTGAAGATTCTGAATTTTCGCACGCGGGGAACGGTTGAAGAATACGTGCAAATCGTGCTGACGGCGAAGATTAAAGAGGTTCGGGCCGTGTTGGGAGAATTTCAATCGCCGCTGCAGATAGAAAAGGTGTACGAAGATAAGCTTACGATGTTTATCGGCAGGGAGTTGATGGAAGCCCGGGACGCTGCCGACATGCGCAAACGCATGATTAACTTCGGTGTGGATGACTTAAGACGATCTGTTGAAGATTATGCCGAATACGAAAAAGACACGCCGCCAACCTGGACCTGGCGACCTCACGATTGACGAGTTCGTGACCACGATGGTGTCCTTCAACGGGGGCTCGGCTACCAAACTGGCCAATGGCCTGCGCATTTCATTTCGCAATGAGCCGGATCGTTTGATCGCGTATGCGCCGCAGGAGCAGGTCGATTGGGAATTGCGCCTGAAGTGGGTTGAGAAGCAAGCGGCCGTTTATCTAATGGGCGCACCAATCTTGTACGGTATTCAGTGGGAAGCAAAAAGCGGCAGGAAGTCGGCTGTGCGTGCGCTCCGACTGAGCTTTGGATTATCGCTCTCGCTCGGCCAACCGCATCCGAGGCGTTACACCTGCACTCTGAAACGAGGTGAAAGCGATATCTTCGTCGGCAACGGCAGACATTTGCCGACCGTGACGGGTGGCAGCCAGTTGGTTCTTACCAGTCTACCGGGCTGGGCTGAGAAGGAGTTGCCTAAGTTTGCTCCGGCCGTTTTGACGGCCTGCGAACTCTTTCAGAAAAGACCAGAAGTGCATGTTGCCACAGCGACGCTTGATGAAAAGTTTAACACCGAGTTCTCAGACCTCGACCGGCTCTATCGGCGTAAACAAGGTACTAATGATAGGCTCTATGGACTTCCCGCCGCTGCCAAAGAAGGATCGGTTGCAATAGAGGCAGAACTTCGTAGGCTCCAAAGCATCGTGCTCGAACGATATCGGCTACGGCTGCGCCTCAGAGTTCTGTCGCTGGGTGTGTTTGAAGGTGACGTTCCGGATACGATGTTGACTGTCTGATGGATCAAACGGCGTCGACAGACGAGCCGTCGCGCCATCGTCATTCCTTTCCGCCACGCGTCTGGCACTCTTCCTGATTTACTTTTGAATGGAGAAGCTTTGAATCCTTGCAAGGCCAACCGCGATGTGTTGTGCCCATTTTATCCACTGCGGGTCTTAATTTGCGGCGGTAGTCGTTGACAAGATCGTTGGCTCTTCGTTTGGCTTAGCCTTGGCGTTCAGGTATTGTCCTCATACCCCGGCTAGCCCGTAACATATTCTCGGCTTGCCGAGCAAAGTGTTTTCTCATTGTTTGATCCCCCCACAAGTCGGCAGGACTCATTCCGTTGTCCTTGGCGACTTGGCTAAAGATCGTTGCAACCTCCATCGTGTTTTCTCTCGCGAATTTTGTTAGTCCCGGTACGCTCGCATGAAAAAAGGCATCGTACCCCGAAATCATCAGAACCACCGTCAAGTCTAAGTAACATCTCCAAGGAGCTGGCAAACTTCCAACAATCCCGAAGAAAACACGAATTCGGTATGAACACACCGCTTCTTTGAGAATATCCGCTAGCCAACTGTTGGCAAGCTGTACATTATGTTCGGCATCCTCTGGGGTCCCAGCTTTGAATAGCCCGAAATAGTACCCTTCCACCCAATCAGCATGTTGCTCCCTGAAACCACACTTGCTCGGGTCGCAAACAACTCTGATCTGGTACGTCATTCTGTCCGAAGTGTCAGGTGCAGCAGTCACCCTGTATTCCCACACTTTGTCACCTAACCGCCTTCCGATCTTGGACAGTAAATCGTCCAACGCAGTCCCGTTATTCTGGAGCGTGTAGCATCTATGTCTCTTTGTCGAACGCACGCCTAGACGCTCGTAGAACCAATTCTTTACTCTTTCCCTGGCTGCGTCCTCTGATTCCTGGTAAGTTTTTCGCGCTTCCGCGTAGGCCCGGGCTTGTTCTGCATTCCCAACCTTAGTGGTTGGGCGTGTGATGTATCTCCTAAGTTCATCGTAACTGCGTCTTGCATTATCATCGCTGAGTATTTCATACGCGAGGTTGATTTTGATCGTTGCACTGTGGGCCGCTGGGATGTCATGAGGGTTTCTATCGGGATGATGCTTGAACACTAAGACGCGATAGGCCGCTCTGATCTCATCAGAAGTTGCACCTTCCGATATCCCAAGCATCGCATAGTGATCGTCCATGATTGCAAAACCCATCCCCCACACCGAGCAGCCCTAACCGTCATGTGGCCCGAAACCCATTACACTTCGAGTCAATTAAGAAGTCTCCTCGAGATCGTCTGGTAGTACGACTCGACGCTCTAGCGATGGCCATAACTCCAAAGCAGAGCGCACTGTTTCGTCAGAAAGTGAGACTGTCTTCAGATCATCATGCAAGTACGGTCGCTTCCCGCAATTCAAAGCGTCGCATCTGCGCTTCCCCGGCCAGCATTCTTTCCACGAGCATGTTCGACCGATGTACTTACCCTGATCATTCGCAAGAAAAATATCCGCGCCTCGATTCATCTGTTGAGCTCTGCCTTTGATCTTCCGCCCCAAACGGGCCAGCGGTTCAAGGTCAACGTCGTCATCAACGACAATCAGGAAGTCGATGTCTTTAGGATTCTGTTTGTTGGTTGTAATCGAGCCAACGAGTGCAACGCGGCGAATGCCTGGAAGCTTTGTTACCGCCGAAACGAACCAAGGCAGGTGGGAAAGCAATTGCTCTCGCATATCAAAGCAGAATCCTCATGCAGCCGACCGAAGACTCGACAGCCCTGCGCGCATGTCGGTTTTAGGAACTGTATACAACAAGATCAACTGCATTCGACAGTGCTTCCACCCACCGCCTTGCGTACATAAATCCGGCTTGGCATTCGATCAGCCAGTTCCGGAATGTGTGAGATAATGCCAACCAATCGGTCAGTTGTGCTCAGCGTCTCCACGCCCTGGAGCACGACATCTAATGTTTCAGCGTCGAGCGTACCAAAGCCCTCATCCAAGAAGAGCGATTCTAAAGCGAATCTACCGCGACCGTGACTGAGGCCCGACAAACCTTCAGCCAACGCTAATGCCAAGGCCAGTGAAGCTAGAAAAGTCTCGCCACCACTCAGAGTTGTCACAGGTCTTGGCTCGTCGGCATTCCAGTGATCAAGCACCACAAATTCGTCTTTATCGAATCCGAATGAGTAACGATCCGAACTCAGAGTCTTTAAATGCTTGGAGCCATCCAGAGCTAGCCGGTGATAGGCTTCTTGTTGGATAAACGCTATGAACTGGTCACCGCGCAGTGCTTGAGCCAGTTCATGGGCCACAGCTCCCTCAGTGCGATGGATCTCCATTTCTTTTCGCATTTCGCCAGCGCGCTTTATTATAACTTTGAGCGTCTTGATCTCCTCTTCATGCTGCGAAATTCTTTTTTGGATTGCCTCGCGTTCTGTCTGTAGCCTCAGCGAACTACGTTCCAGTTGAGCGGCGGCATCCCGGTCCGGCCCTGTCGTGTCGATCTTCAAATCCGGAAATGCAGAAACCAACGCCTTTCGGAACCGCTGACTACTGTCATTCAGTTTAGCTTGTATTCGTTCTAACCCCTCACCTTTAACCTTCAATCCCTCTAGGATTCTTGACGCTTCAGCCACAGCGTCCTTAGCTTCGGATTGGCGTTTAGTTTCGGCCTCCTTCAACAGGGTGTCGGCTTCCAGGCTTCGTTTTGCGTCGTCCTGTTCCTTCAGCTCAGTCTTAAGGACAGTGATGTCGGCATGTTTGCCAAGTGACGCCTTAAACACTCTGCTTTCCTTCTGCAGTCGGCTTAGCTCTCCTAAACAGGCCGAGATCTGAGACTGAATTTCGACAAGATCTCGCTTGATCTTGGCAACGCCCTCTTTTGCAGATGATTCTGCTTCACGTGATTCCTTTACTTTTTCACTAATTCCATCAAACTCTTCCTGCAGTGCTATTACATGCTGACGGAGTTGCTCCAGCTCAACGTCTGCTTCGGGGCCTGGACTCTTCTTCAAAACAGAGCGAACTTGAGCAGTCGCCTCTCTGATCGAACTATCACATTCTTCGATTTCCTGTCGCTTGCTTTCTAACTGTGGGGTTAATTGGCGAAGTCCACCTTCCAAGTCCGATTTAGTCGAGATTAGACGATGCAATTCTCGTTCATGTTTGACGACTGAGTTTCTCGCGTGTTCGATCGAAGGATGCGTCTTCATCCGAGGCGCCCGCGTAACCACCTGCTCACACACAGGACAGGGCTTGCCTCCCTCAAGTAATTGCTTTAAGCCCTCAGCTGCGTGTTTTTGACTTAGTACTTCCAAATCAGCCTTGAATTGCCTCAGTTCGTTCTGCGCTTTGGCTAAGTCCAAATCAATCCGTTCGAGCTTCTTGGCGCGACTAGCTTGATCTTCCTTTAGCCGCGCGGCATCCTTTTCGAGCCTCACCTTTTTTCGTTCGTCGCTAAGACGGCGCTTGTTAATGTCGATAACGGCTTTTATCGCGTCGGCGGAGCCGTGCTTCCGCAACGCCTCGTCTTGATTCTTCTTGTATAGACGAAGCTGCGTTTCAAATGAGTCCCTTTGTTTACTGCCACCATTGAGCGATGCCTCTGCTTTCTTATGCCGAGATTCTAGGTCCGAGGATTGGCGTGATTTAGTTTTCTGAATGTTTTCCAATTCGCGCGCACGCTTCTCAACCGCAATTAGCTGCTCGGATTTATGAGTTTTTGCAACTAATTCGTCCCGAGCATCGGAATTGAAAGCATTAGCCCGAATGCGGGCGTCAATTACATCAATCTTGCCTTGGCGTGTCTGAATTTCTTGTCGAGCCTTTACAAGATTCGTCTCGGCTTTTGTTCTGGCTGGACCTAACTGCTTCAATTCGGTTTCACTGATCGTGATTTCGCTCACCGCCTGTCGAAGCTGATAAGCAACGGGCATCGATTCACGTACGTTCTTAAGCTCTAATGTCAATGGTTTGAGTGAAGGCTTTAAACGTTCTAACTCCCGTTGAGCGCGTGCCAGATTTTCGGGACTTGAGTTGGCATAGTCTCGCGCCAGTAAATCAGCGAGAGTCTCGGACTTGTTCTTGTTCTCCTTCGCAATCTCGTTTGCCCGCTGCATCATTCGTGAATAGATATCAAGCTGAAGCAAGTCTGAAAGAATTTTGCGGCGTTCGTCTATTCTGCCTTTGAGAAATTCATCGAAGCGGCCCTGAGGTAGGACCACTGATTTTGTAAATCCGTTGAAATCAAGTCCGACAATACTCTCTACAATCGGATCGGCCTGTCCCACTTTGTCTGCAAGTGGCATCCACGATTCACCGTCTTTCTCTTCAAGCCTGATACTTGTGATGGAATTCTTGCCAGTCCATTTGGTCTCTCGGGCGATCCGATAGCAGCTTCGACCGGATGTGAACTCAAGCATCACTTTGAGCCGATCACTACCCTGACTAATCAGCTCTTTTATCGACTTATTGCCAATACGAGGAGTGCAACCATATAGCGCGTAGATCATCGCGTCGATTATTGAAGTCTTTCCCGCCCCAGTAGGCCCACTTATGGCAAAGAGATCGAGCGTTGAAAAGTCAATCGCTGTTGTCTGTCTAAAGCTTGTGAAGCCTTCCATTTCGAGTCTAATCGGACGCATTTAGTGCCTCCTCATAAAGACTTCGAAAGAGTTCGGTCAACGCATCTGGCGGGCTACTAGCTCGCTGATGCAGATAGAATTGACTAAATAGCTCATATGGATCCGATCCGGCAATCTCTATAGCCTCACTTTCCAATCTCGGATAGTCGAGTCGTATCTCCAGAGCGTTCGGCAGAATTTCATGAACAGTATCGGCGATCCCAGGAACGGGCTTGTCGACTTTGATCGTGACACGCAGGAAGTCTTCCCCGAAGGTATGTGCCTGGGCGGTCAACTCACTTAGAGTCCCACTGACATCCCTTAGATTCTTGCCAGCGGATAGTGGGCAGTCTTCAATTGTGGCGGGTTTGCCGGGGTGAGCATCTATGATGACAACGCGCTTCTGTTGGTCTCGTTCACCAAAGTCGAGTTGGAGAACAGAGCCGGCATAGAGTGTTCGCGACGGAGCATGAATCTCTTGGGGTCTATGTAAATGCCCTAGAGCAATGTAATGGGCGGTAGAGGGAAATCGCTGAGCGGATACCGCATAAGGTTTCGCAACGTGGATTTCCCTCTCACTCTTTGAGGTTTCAGCTCCGTCCACGTAGAGATGCGCTAATAATAGATTGATGGACGTTTTGCTAAAAGAGCTGCTGAGTAAATCGGCCATCGCGGAAATTCGTTCGGCGTATTCTTGGTAGCGCTGAATCTCAGGGCCCATTAATTTCGACGCGTCTTCGATCTTTCCGGCTGTAACAAACGGCAAGACTGCGATTCTTGCGAGTTCGCCATTTTTCTCAATCTCGACTAGTCCACCGTCCGCTGGCCGAATCGGCTCGGGCCGCACATGAATGTCTAGTACTTTCAAGACATCGCGAATTGCCAGCAGTCTTTTCGGATGATCATGATTGCCGCCAATCACGACTGCCGGAACCTTAAGGCCCCTTAGTTCTGAGAAGAAGTTGAATGCTAGATGTTCGGCTTCTGGGGAAGGGGCTTGGGAGTCAAAAACATCGCCCGTAATTAGGGCACAATCGACCTTCTCGTTTCGAATAATGTCGAGAATCTCGATAAGCGCCGCCTCGTGCTCCTCCGCTCGCGATCGCCCTTTTAGCGTCTTTCCGAGATGCCAATCTGAAGTGTGAAGAAAACGCATACTTAATAGAGCTCAACTCCTAACGAATTCGGTTGGTGACATAGTACCAGTCACCATTGGGGTACCCGGTGTCTTAGTTTCCTCCCCATCTCCTTCAAAACATTTCTCCCGTTGGGAGAGACGCCCTTCATCAAAACTTGCTCCTTAAATCCATAGCGATCAACCGTGACGAGCAGGCCCGGCGAACTCTCCTCTCCCCAGCGTTCCACAAACTTCCAGTTCTTATCCTTGAATGGATTCACTACTTCTGGCAAAGCGCCCAGTACGTCCTCAACAAGGCCCGGTTGCAGCGCAGGGCAGTAGCGATAAGCATACAAAGCCTTCTCAAGTTCGTGTCGGATTCGATCCTTGTCAAACTGCCAATCACCTTGTTGGTTTAGCCAACGCCCCCAGCAGAACCATTCCGCGTTTTCTGTAAAAGGCAATCTCGCTTGTATGCAGCCCCAGACATTAAATTCATATTCGTTTTCAAAGCCAAAGCAATATAGCTCCGGCTTGTAGCTCGCCTTCTTTCTCTCATAACACCAACTGAAGGAAAAAACCGAATCCCAAGTGACCTTCTCTCCATCCACGTAAACTGCGCGTCGACGCCAACCCTTCAAATGTTCGATTAGGTCAAGAGCGGAAATCATCTTGGACGGTTCAAGGGTCACGCGATAAATTGCTTTCTTATCGTCCCCGTATTGCTTAAAGGTAGGAAACTTCTTGGCGCATTCGACTGCGAAATCGAAGGATTGGGCTGTTGAAAACGGAAATTCAATCGTAATTCCAACTTTAGTCGGTGGTTCGATTTCAGCGACGGTTTCTCGGGCAGGGCTTTTGCCTTTTCTTGAGCTAGTCCTGCTGCTCGCATCGCCGCGCAGCCCGAGACCACATTCTTGGCAGAACTTTGAGTTGCTCTCATTAGGATATTGGCAGTTTGGACAGACAATTGGTTTGTGAAGGTCAAACCCGCAGGCTGGACAGAACCGAAATTCTGCAGCCACAGTTACGCTGCATGAGGGGCAAGTACTTTCAGTCATACGCTATTCCGTAAGGAGATGAGTTCCATCCACCACCTACTTAAATCCTTTGAATGGGTCACCGGGATTCTTCTTTTCGACTTCGCTAACACGAGTCGCCCATGCAGGAAACGGAAATTGAACCAATAACGGTGTAGGGATCTCCGGCTGATGGACGATTATCGAACCCGGCTTAAGTATCCCAGCGCGAGCTCGGCTGGCTACCGTTAAGAAGCGATATTCGTCCCGCGTCGCTTCTGCCAAGTCCAGACGGCCTACGACGCGAAAGGCACAATTCCCAACAACGCGCCGCTCAACTTCGCTCGCGGTCTGCTGTGCTCCGATGAGAATAACCCCGAGGCTTCGTCCGCGTTCTGAGATATCGAGAAGGACTTCCTTGATCGGGCTCCAGCCATCGCGGGGCGCGTACTTGTTCAACTCATCGAGAACGACAAAGACCAGTGGCCGAGATGTGCCGGTCTTCTCCTTGTCCTCAAACATTTTCCGCAGCACCACACCGACCACGAAACGCTTGCCACGGTCGTGAAGATTATGGATGTCGACCACGGTGACCTGCTCCCGCTTCCAATCGATTCTGTGCTTTTGAGAATCAGGCACCCGTCCGCGAATAAGCCGCCCGACATGAAATGCAGTAGCTCGAAGTCTGCGTTCAAAGGCTGCAAATGTTCCGGTCGCCGCTCCTTGAGCCCAACTTGGAGCGTTTTGGCAAATGAATTCGACAAGGTCATTGAAGGTCGCAAAACTCCCAAGGTTGGTTTCGCGAGCGAGAGCCGCCTCAACACGATCAATGACTGCGGACAAGTGGCTGGTTTCATCATCTGCTTCCGCGAACAGGAATCGCAGATATCGTTCGCGACAGAATTCTTCTATCGTCCAACAAAAAGCGGTTACTCCCTCCTGGCGCGAGCCAGTATCCGGAAGCAGCACTTCCTCTTGTGCTTTCACTGGAGCGAATATCGACACGCTGCCGAACGCACCTGGGACAATTCCGAGCTTCTCATACGCGGCATCAGTTTGTGGTTTTCGTCTCGTGTTTGGTTTATCAAGGAAAAGCAGATCCTCGCCTTTGACGTTGAAAATAATCGCTCTGGTATTGGTCACTTCTTCAGCTAAGATTCCACTGTGGAACAAACCGTATAAGAGGAAAGTCGCATAACTCGTTTTCGTCGCCACGCCGGATATGCCAGAAATGTTAATATGCGCGCCGCGTGATCCATCGAGGAACTCCAAATTTCCATAAACAATCTCACCGTCCCTTGAAAGGCCCAGGGAAAATTTCTTCTGCATAGAGTCAAAAAAGAGCGCTTGATCGCGGTCAACACCAGCAGCGCGAAATACGGCCAGTCCCGGCAATGGCGGCACGAAAATCTCAGGCTCGACGCGCGTTACCGCGACGTGCGCTATGGTTGTTTGCCCCAATGGAAAGATACCCCGCTCGGAAAGGAATACATCGCTGTCGAAACGGGCGCCTTCGTGCCGAGCCTTTAGAATGTCGACAATCCCAAAGAGCGAGACCTTAGTGCCGTCAGGTAAGACGCGACTAACAAAGACGACATCATCCAACTGAACGATCTGTTCGGGCGCAACTGCAATCCAGAAATCTAGTGGCTGCGCGTCTTCAGTGCCTAATACTTTTCCTATTTCAATACTCATGATTCGCTCGCGCTGAATAATTTCATCTCAATGGCCCTCCTGATCGAAAGAGCGTCACCGAGTCTGTGACGCAATTCTTGCTCAAGAGAACCGACCGGCAGAAGGTTTTGTGGCGAACGCGGGTCACGAAACCATTCGCCAACAAACGCGGGGATACAACCTGCGGAAACATTTGCAAGTTCGATTGCCCCGGCCAAACCCATACCACTTCGAACTTCTAGCCTCAAAACCCCGGCAACATCGTGATCCATTAGTCGCGGGTTGCCGACTCGCAAGTACCACGAGTAGCGATCGTATTTGCCTTTGGTGATTATAAAGAGCGGAGTCCTCTGTCCAGTGCGAAGAAGTCTGACCAGCTTGAAGTGCGCTTCAGAGAGATAGGGTTCGACTAATCGCTTTATAACTCCTATAGAAGTTTGCTTTACTCCGGAGAAGTACGTTAGCGGGCCATCGGCGAAGACACACGCCGATTCTTTTGCAAGCGTCTCAGCGAGCGCGGCTTCTTCCGCTCGCATCAAATTCTGTAACCCAGACAATGGAGCGATTGGACCATTTTCAGGTACGGAACCCGGCTCAAACACCAAGTCAGTATTCCCGATTCTGAGCGTCTCCGCGTCCGCAGAGATGCCATTCCCGAAGATGAGGAACCTCTTAACTCTGAGCTCTTCGAATGTTGCGACACTCTGCTCTACTCGCACAGCGCCGAAAGCAATCGAGCCGAACAACCCTCGAATTATTTGCCCTGAGTCGTCATCAACGATAACCCGTGCTTCAATTCGCCGGACGCCGTCCACGAAAAAGATCTGTTCAGGTTTAGAAAATGCGCCAGCTTCTACTGGTTCCCAGCCTATGCCTTCAACGGCCGTGTCGATTTTAGCCCCAGATTCCTGTTCAAACTCTTCAATCTGGAAAGAGCTCTCGTACTCAGCTGGCCATGGATCTAGACGTATCCTAATCTGCGCCATTTTGATCAGGTAGTAAGCCAGAGTGTTTCAAAATTAAGGCTAGCGTCTGACGCACGCTCAACCGCCACACGTGCAAGTACCGGAGATGCGCGGTACGCCACGTTTTGGCAAACGGTAACTGAAAGACGACGACCTCTTGATGCTAGTCATCTTGTTGCGACGATGCAGCGCGATATGTCTTTAGCGTTGCACATGGCGTGAGAATGGTCATGCTCTGGCAGGCACGCGTTAGGCAAACATAAAGACCTTCAGCATCTGGGAAATCTCTCGAATCCAGAATGAGTGCATGATCGCATTCTAATCCTTTGACAAGCAAGGGCGTGGCCAAGCACCGCTTCGCGGGATGTCTTCCGCTTCGGAGGATAATATCGCGGTGATGCCATGTCGCCTCGAAGAGAGATTGTCCAGAAGCGGCCTGCGAGTTCGATGCGGCTTGGCGGAGCCCGGTCCATATTTCACGACTCTTGAACACGGGAACCTCTTGCAATGACTCGAATGCGTCTAGCACAGATACTATCCTTAGAGGGTTGGCATCGTCTCGGACACTGGCAAGACTGTCAAACAAACATTCGCTGACTATCGTGAAAAACGCCGAAATGACTTTCGACTTAAGCTTGAGGCAGTTCTTGTGGAAGATCCTCCGCGCACCCTGAAACAGGTCGCTAAGAGTCTGGGGTACAAAGCTTCTACCAGTATAACGGGGGCTTATCCGGAATTGGCTACAGCGATCGTGACCCGACACGTAAACTACCGTAAAGCACGACCAGAAAATATTCGTTACGCTCTCCAATCAGTTCTGTGTGAGGAACCACCGATCAGTTTGCGCGCAACCGCGAGCCGCCTCGGAAAGTGCTGTGAATATCTACATCACCGATTCCCAAAAGAATCTGGCGTCATTGTCAAACGTTACTTTAACTTCAACCATAACACTGTCAGGCAAAGGAAGGCGCTTGCCAGGACAAGAGTAAGGCAACTCGCATTGGACTTGAGCGCAAGAGGGCTTTATCCCTCCCACACACGCATTAGGAGTGCGTCGAGTGGGCCTATTGGATTGGATTGCCTGGAGGTGAGCACGGCTTTGCGCGACATTAGGCGCAGATTTGCCTCATTAAAAGGGCGGTAAACGATTGCTGGACCGTAATGCGGCCTAAGACCCACTCGGGATTGGAACCAATTAGTTGCCGGAGGCTATTGGAACTAATAAGTTGCCAGAGCGGCAAATTAATGGTTCAAGTGACAAGAATCTCAGGGCTTGGTAAAGAGAAGGTGGTAGCGCATACGGGACTCGAACCCGTGATCTCTGCCTTGAGAGGGCAGCGTGTTAACCAACTACACCAATGCGCCACAGTTGAGACTTTGGATTATAGAGGCGCCCGGCATGAGCGGGCAAGTTGGGTTGTTGGACTAGCAGCCTTTGAAACGTCGCCCGGCATCCTCGCTAAGAAATTGGCGCGTCGGCACGCGAGCCCCGTCACATCTTCTTCCCGGTATTGCATGATATACTCTGCCTTCTCGAATTCAGCTCGTCATCTTTGATTGGTAATACTCGCCTAAAACTTGAATGAACATCACGGTGTTGCGTGAGACTGAAGCAGGAGAGGCGCGGGTCGCGCTGATGCCCGATTCAGTCCAGAAACTGATCGCGGCAAAAGCTGCGGTGGCGTTTGAGAGTGGCGCAGGCCTGGGCGCGGCCCGCACCGACGCCGACTATCGCGCAGCCGGTGCGAATGTCACCGGGGACCGAAGCGCCCTGCTCGCCTCAGCCGATATCCTGGTCACCGTCAATCGGCCTGCCAAAGAAGATTTCAATAGTCTAAAATCGAACGCGGTGGTGCTCGGCTTTCTGCGTCCGCTCGATGAACCTGCCGAGTTAGTTCCTGCTTTGGAGCATGGCTTAACAACTTTCGCGATGGAGTTAGTGCCGCGCATCACGCGAGCCCAATCGATGGATGCGCTGTCGTCTATGGCCACGGTGGCTGGTTACAAAGCCGTTCTGTTGGGCGCCAGTCGCATCCCGCGCATGTTCCCACTGCTGATGACCGCGGCCGGGACCGTGCCACCGGCGCGCGTGCTGATCTTAGGCGCCGGCGTCGCGGGTTTGCAGGCCATCGCCACCGCCCGGCGACTTGGCGCGGTCGTCGAGGCTTATGACGTTCGGGCCGCCGCCGGCGAACAAGTTAGATCACTGGGGGCAAAGTTTCTGGAAGTCGACCTGGGCGGACTGCAGACCGAAGACAAAGGCGGCTACGCGGTTGAGTTAAGCGAGGAAGCACTGGCGCGCGGCCGCGCCTTGATCGCCGAACACGCAAAAACTGCCGATGTGATCATTACCACCGCGCAGGTGCCGGGCCGCCGCGCGCCCCTTTTAATGGACGAACCCGCTGTCGATGGTATGAAGCGCGGCTCGGTAGTCATCGATCTCGCCGGCTCAACCGGCGGCAATGTCACGCTCAGCAAAGCCGATGAAGAGGTCGAGCGCAACGGCGTCGTAATCCTGGCGCCGACAAATCTTCCCGGTACCGTCCCGGTGCACGCCAGCCAGCTCTACTCACGTAACGTCACGGCGTTTCTGAGTCTACTAATTAAAGATGGAGCGTTGCACGTCGACATGAACGATACCGTCGTTGGCCCGGCGTGCGTGACGCACGAGGGCAGGTGGGTGAATCAGCGTGTGGCTGCGGCTATGGAGGCAGTGGTAAAGTAGCTGCGAGCGCTAAATGGAGATCGAACAATGAAGGACGAAGAACTGCTCGCGAGAATAACTATCGATCCCAAGGTAATGGTGGGCAAGCCAGTTATCAAAGGCACGCGCCTGACTGTTGATTTTATTCTCAACTTGCTGGCGCATGGGGCCACAGTGGCGGAGATCACTGAGGAGTACGATGGTCTAATGGAAGCGGACATCCAGGCATGCTTTCTTTTTGCTACCAAAGCCCTTGAAGACACGTCGTTCGTTCCACTCGAGTTGGAGCATGCATAGATGAAGTTTCTGGTTGATGAGTGCACCGGACCTGCGGTGGCGCGTTGGCTGGAACAACAAGGTCACAACGTATTCTCGGTTTATCATCAGGCCCGTGGAATCGACGACGATAGGGTAATGGAGATTGCGCAGATCGAAGGACGCATTCTAATCACTAATGATCGAGGCTTTGGAGAAAAGGTCTTTCCGAACGACGCCCACACCACGGCGTCGTTTTTCTTCGTTTGGCTGACGAACGTGCTGCAAACAAAATCCGGGTCCTTGTCGATTGCTTACTAAACACACTGACGAGATTGTGGATTGTTTCGTGGTGGTGACGGAAACTCAAGTTCGTTTCGCGAAGACCTGAGCGATGCTCCGGTTGATCAGTTGTTCAAAGATAAATGATCGAGTCGTCTTAAAGGAAGAATACTCATGTCATCTGAAAGTGTAATTGCAGCACTGTACGTCTTTGCGCTGGCCGCGTTTCTTGGCTACCAGGTCATCTCGCGCGTGCCGCCGCTCTTGCACACGCCGTTGATGTCGGCGACGAATGCGATCTCAGGTATCTCCCTGGTCGGGTCGATCGTGATCGCCGGTTCAGGGCACGGCACGGTGGCGACTGTGCTCGGGTTTATCGCCGTGGTGTGTTCGACGACGAACGTGGTGGGCGGATTTGTGATCACGGACCGGATGCTGCGGATGTTCAAACGCAAGAAGTGAGGTCAGTACCGCGAGCGGTAGCGACCGGGTCGCAACCTATCACGCGATCGATGTCGAGAGAGCGAGACCCGGTCGCTACCGCTCCCGGTACTGACCTCAGTCGTCGGACAATTCAAAAATGCACTGGCAAACCTACTTCATCGAATTCAGTTACCTGCTGGCGTCGATCCTTTTCATCCTCGGGCTCAAGGGTCTGAGCCATCCTGAAACCGCCAAGCGCGGCATGCACCTGGCAGAGTTCGGCATGATGATGGCCATTATCGGCACCCTCATGCACTTCGAGATCGTCAGCTACACCTGGATCATCGTCGGACTCCTGCTCGGCTCGACCCTGGGCGCGGCTATGGGTGTGTGGGTGCCTATGACGGCGATGCCGCAACGAACGGCACTGTCGCACGCATTTGGCGCTTTTGCAGCAGCTTTGGTCGGCATCGCTGAGTATTACGCCTACACGCACGGCTTCAAACCTCTGGTCGAACTCGGCCATTTGAAGATGAGCGCGATGGGTTTCGAGATCATGCTTGGCTCTCTGACAACGACTGGTAGTTTGATTGCCTTTGGCAAGCTGCAGGGGATCGTGCCCGGCAAGCCCCTGGTCTACCGCGGCCAGAACATCTTCAACATGCTGCTGTTGGTAACAACGATCGGGCTCTTCATTTATTTGATCTTTGTGCCCACCGCGGTTATTCCCTTCTATCTCATGCTGACGTTTGCGTTTGTGTTCGGCGTCCTGCTGGTGCTGCCGATTGGTTCCGCGGACATGCCGGTGGTGATGTCTCTGCTGAATTCCTACGCCGGTTTGGCCTCGGCAGCCACGGGCTTTGTGCTTTCGAACAACGTGCTGATTATTGCGGGCACCCTGGACGGCTTTTCCGGATTTATTCTTTCGATCCTGATGTGCCGTGCGATGAATCGTTCAATGGCGAACGTGCTGTTTGGCGCGTTCGGCAGTGCCGCCACCGTGGCCGGAGTCGAGGGACAGCAGGGAGAGATGCGCGAGGTGGGTCTGGAAGACGTGGCGGTCCAACTCGCTTATGCAAATCAGGTCGTCTTCGTTCCCGGTTACGGAATGGCGACGGCGCAGGCGCAGCACGTGGTGCGCGAACTTGGCGACACTCTCGAGAAACGAGGCGTCACCATCAAGTACGGCATTCATCCCGTGGCCGGCCGCATGCCCGGGCACATGAATGTGCTGTTGGCGGAAGCGAATGTACCTTATTCGGCGCTGTACGAACTGGAACAAATCAATCCCGAGTTTCCGACGACCGACGTGGTGGTGGTGATCGGAGCCAACGACGTTGTGAACCCCGACGCCCGCGACAATCCCAACAGTCCAATTGCCGGCATGCCCATCCTGGAAGTCGATCATGCCAAGTCCGTGGTGGTCTTGAAGCGCGGGCAAGGCAAGGGTTTTTCCGGTCTCGAAAATCCGCTGTTCTTCAAGCCTAACACCGGCATGCTTTACGGCGACGCGAAGGATTCTTTGACGAAGCTCGTAGGCGCCGTGCAGCACGCGTAAGAGGAAGATTAAGCGCTATCTGGATTGAACATGAACGCCAAGAGTAAAGAACCACGATTCGTTGTCTGTGTTAACAACAACGAGTGCGAAGATCTCGAAGTCCGTAAGCTTTATCAGGTTCTTCCGGATGAAGCGGCTGCTGCCGATGGCCTGCTTCGGGTGGTAGATGAATCAGGAGAGGATTATCTGTACCCAGCAGAGCTCTTTCTTCAGATCGAACTGCCTCAAGCGAGCGAGAAGGCTTTGCTGCCGGCTGCCTGATTGGCGAGACTCAAGCATCAAACGAATGTCCCGTAAGCCGAGTTATGAGCTCGTGAGTAGCGTGCAGCCTGCGTAACCGGTTTCCATTTTTTCGCGTCTTATTGTTTTTGCGAGCAGATTCAAAACGCAGAGGAGCGCAAAGGACATCGCAAAGGTACGCAGGGGAAATCCTTTGCGTTCCTCTGCGAGACCCTCTGCGTCCTTTGCGTTTTAAGCGACCCGTACGCCAAACTCGGCTCGGCTTCTTTAGGAACATTTATGAGAAAACTGAAACTGTATTCGCTGACTATCCTGCTCGCGCTGTCGTTCGCGCTGCCAACCGCTTTCGCCCAGCGCAAAGCCGGCAAGACACCAGCCGCAACCCCGGCCACGATCGCCAGCGCTCGCGGCGTGGACACAATTTCCGCCGCTCAGTTGAAAAACTATCTCTACTTCATCGCGTCAGACGAGATGGAAGGCCGCGACACGCCCTCACGCGGTCTGGACACGACGGCAAAGTTTATCGCCATGAATCTTGAGCGTTGGGGTTTTAAACCCGCGGGTGACGACGACACCTTCTTTCAGCACATCACGCTGCGCCGCGACATTCTGGACGGCGCGCACTCGGTGGCCGAGATCAACGGACAAAAGTTCAGCTATGGCGAAGACTTCCTGCCCAATGCCATCGGCGGGACGCTTACCGGGCCGCTGGTCTATGTAGGTCACGGTTGGGTCGTGAAGTCCAAAAACATCGACGCTTATAAAGGCATCGACGTGAAAGACAAGATCGTTGTCGTCTTCGGAGAGGGGATGCCGCAAGGGGTAACCCGCGCTGACCTGACTGGAAAAATCGGTGAAGACTGGATCAGCCCGGCGCTGTACGCGCAGCAGCATGGGGCAAAAGGAGTGCTCGCGATAGCGGATTATGGAATGCTCCTGCGTTGGGACCAGACCCGCCTGCGTTTGAGCGGCGGCGCGCCACCCAGACCGCAAGTCGAAAAGTTCATGACTCAGGCCGGGCCGGCGGTGCCGGTGATCTGGCTCTCTCCCAAAATGGCGACCGCGCTGTTTCAGGGCGAGAAATATTCCGTCTCGGCGCTGATGGCGTTTGGATCTGGCGTGGCACCGGCTTCAGTCTCGGCGCCGAACGGCCCACCCGTCACGGTGACTCTGCCTTTTGAGTTGAATGCCGGCAAGAACGCGACCCTGACGATCGCAGCAAAGAACGAAAAGCCCATGACCCAGAATGTAGTGGCCGTCTGGGAAGGCAGCGACCCGGTATTGAAGAGCGAATACGTCGCCGTCGGCGCGCACTACGATCACATAGGCATTTGCGCCCCGGGAACCGCTGATCCAATTTGCAACGGCGCGGACGACGATGGCTCAGGAACGACAGCACTGTTGGGAATGGCGGAAGCGATCTCGCATGCGAAGGAGCGGCCCAAACGTTCCGTCTTGTTCGTCTGGCACTGCGGTGAAGAGAAGGGTTTATGGGGCTCGCGTTATTTCACTGATTATCCCACGATTCCGCTGGATCGAATCGTGACTCAGTTGAATATCGACATGATCGGCCGCAGCAAAAAAGATGGCGACACGAATCCGCGCAACGCTAGTCTTTCCGGTCCAAATCAGATTTATGTAATTGGGTCGACGATGATGAGCACGGAACTGGGCCAGCTAAGCGAGCGGGTCAACAAATCCTATCTGAATCTACAATACGATCTGCGCTACGACGATCCGGCGGATCCAAATCGCTTCTTTTTCCGCAGCGATCATTTCAACTATGCCCGCAAAGGTATTCCGATCATCTTCTTTTTCGACGGGGTGCACGAAGACTATCACCGTCCCGGCGACGAGCCACAGAAGATCGATTACGAGAAGATGGAGAAAGTCGCGCGCACCATCTACATGACGCTATGGGAAGTCGCCAACCTGCCCGTTCGTCCGAAAGTTGATAAGCCTCTGCCGGCGCAGTTGACGCAGCGATAATTGGGACCCTTTTCTTTAGGCACTAGCGAAATGATTGAGCGGAAGAACCTTTCTTCGCCCGGCGAACCAGCCTGGCGACTCGTTGTAGACGGGTTCTTAAGGCCGTTCTATTCACGGGTTGGTTGCTAACTCCGGCGATGCGCGCATTCGGGGTCGGGGTCGGGGTCGGGGTCGGCGCCGCTTCTTGAGACGGCTTTAGCTTGATGGCAATCGTCTGTTCTTTCTGGTTAAGGTCGTAGCTGTGACCATCGGTTATCCAGCCCTGTGCGGTCACCTGGATAAGAGTCTTACCGAAAGGAACGTCGACCGCATTAGCCGTGCCCTGAGAATCGGTGGTCGGAGTCGCCTGGAAGCCTCCGTCATTCGACATTACCAGCACATCAGCGCCGTCAATCGGCTCGGATTGATGTGAGCCCGATCTTTGGCCGCTTATCATGATGCGCAGCTTCGCACGATTTTGAGTTGTTCCTTCGGTAGCCGGGGGACGCGCGACGATAATCAGAAGGATGATCAATCCCAGAGAAACCAAGAGGATTATCTTACCGGATTTTCTTGCCATGACTTGTTACTCCTAACTAAAACCCTACTGCTTACCAGCCAGAGGTAGCTGGGCTTACTTCGTCGCGTCGCCATCAAGACGCCGTCGATTGCTTAAGAGATCGCTCATAGCCTCATCGAAAAAGGGCTTCTCTTTTAGACTTGCTCGCGATCCGGGAAAGTAAACCAGGGTCATTTGCGCAGTCGGTTGGTTTACTCCCCACTTGCGCAAGACTATTGCGCATCGTTGGCCGCGCGGGAGGCGCGTGTTATCGATCATGGGAAAATCGAAGGGGCTGATCCAAAAGACCGCGTACGTCATGTCTGTTTCATCCTTCGTCACGGCCCCGTTTTTTGGCGTTTTCACTTCCAGTTTTACTCGGATTCGTCTGCTGATCGGGTCTACCAAAAGCGCCTGGACGGTAAAGTTCGTCTTGAGCGGCTCATTCGATGCTCCTTTGTTTGTGAGCAAGGGGATGGTGTTGTCTATTATGGTTATTCCCTCGGGGGTTTCCTTCAGTTTATTGAAATCGATCAAGGCATCAATCTTTCCCCCACCCCCACTATCTTCCAGGGCCGCGATCTGCTTATTCTTAACTTCGTCCGCAGCCTCTTCGAGGCGCTTCATGTAATCGCTCTTATCTGGTTTCGTGGACTTACTGACCTGCGAATAAACGGATTTGAAAAGCGGCGCGAGGTCAAGCGCTTCATGGAAGTTGTAAACCAATAACTCCAGGTTGAGCACTTTTTCCTCGTACCCTGCCGCCTTCGGTTTTAAAAAAGATCCGATGATGGAATTAAACATGTCCTTCCGCAGAGAAGTCTCCGCGCCTTCTCTCTGGTTCATCAACTGCGCGTAGAGTTGTGCCTCCGTGTCCATTTCTTGTCTGCGTTCCAAAATCTGTGATCCAATAATTCCCACCAGGGCTACGGCCAGGGCCGTAAGAATGCCGCCCACCGGCTTGAGGATGACGTCAGCTTTTTCCCATCGGGCTTTTTCTTTCCCCTCCATAGTCATTTCCTCCCCAGAATGAGGCGTCCGTCGCGACTTATCAATTCGAAATCGTACCGGACAGGATCGGTTGCATCCGGATAGACGGCGGCGGGCTCGGACCATTGGTTTCCAAGATTCACCCATAAGCTGCAATGCTTCGGCTGCAAATACGCGCTATATGACCCGTAGGCGTCGGTCTTTCTCCAGACTTCTTTCTCCCCGTCACATTGAATCTTGACGACCACTCCTTCGCCGACCGACCGATCCTCATACTTCAAGCTACCAAAGACTTGCGCTCCCAACACAAGGGAGGGGAACAGCAGAACCAATTGAAAACAAAAGGCGATCTTTTTCATTTCAACCTCCGAGCTGCGCTGGTTTCAAAAGCACCCAAGTGCGGTAGTGAGGACCGACGTGATCGTTATGCTGCGGAGATCAAACAGAATCTTCTTCCCGCTCTGTAAACGGCTGGGACGAGTTTTGCGGCGCTGTTCGCGGGCCCGATTAACCAGCCTGCTGTAATCCTCTAATAAGTAATGCGAAATCTACGAACAATGCCCCTCACCGATCTGAAACCTGGTCAGAACCGCCTGCGGTAGTGGGCGGTTGACCTGCGGTCATCACGGTTGAACTGACTTTAGACAGTAACCGTGCCACCCAGGCGGTTCTCAAAATGCGAGACACCGAGGTTCCTCGCCTGACGCAGACCCTTCAAAGCGCGGTGTTCGCGTAATTTTGATTGGGATTATAGATGCGACCTGAGACGCGCCGCGATGGTTTGCTTTGGGACCGCGCCGACGATCTGGTCAACCACCTTACCGCGCTTGAAGATCAACATCGTCGGAATGCTGCGAATCTGGAATTGAGCAGAGATTCCCTGGTTCTCATCCACGTTGAGCTTGACAATCTTATAGCGTCCCCCCGACTCGGCGGCCAATTGATCGAGCACTGGCGCGATCATTCGGCACGGCCCACACCAGGGCGCCCAGCAATCCACCAACACCGGCACCGAAGCCGATGCGGTTAACACGTCGCTGGCGAAGGTCGCGTCTGTCACGACCTGCGGTTTGCCGTTCGCGCTGGTCGTAGCCGTCGCATCAGGCAACTTCGCGCCGCATTTTCCACACACCGGTTGGCTAACGACCGCGGCTTGCTCGTCGACGCGATTCTTTGTGCCGCACCTTGCACATGTCCGAATTGCCACGGGCTACCTCCGTTGATGTTCTGGCGAACTGTAAATATGAGCCCTCCCTTACGGTCGGGCTACTGCCCCGCCCACTGTTCGAGTCTGGCGTCCGCCCGGACGCGCGATCTGGCAGCTCACGCTACTTTGCCAGATGCTTCTTGAAATGTTCCAACACTCTTCGCCACGCGTCGGCCGCTGCTTCCGCATTGTAGACCTGGGGACGCGTATCATTAAAAAAAGCGTGATCCGCATCATAGCTGACCACTTCGACCGGCAAGTCGTACTTTTGGGCAATCCTTTTTAAGCCCGCCACCTTTTCGGGATTAATCCACGCGTCGCGCTTCCCGGCAATGAAAAGTGTCGGCACTTTCAATCTGGCCAGGACATTCTCTTCCGGAATGTCTCCATAGAAAGGCGCCGCGGCTTTTAGTTCAGAAAGTTCGCAGGCGGCTCGCAAAGCATAGGTTCCGCCCATGCAGTAGCCCGTGATGGCTATGCGCTTGATTTTATAAGTTTGGCCAACCGAGTCGATCGCTTTGCGAATGGTCTCAATCCCGTCGGCCGTTTCCAGCGCCTGCATGAGCGCAGCAGCTTCATCTGCATCCTTTACAACCCTGCCCCGATACAGATCCGGCGCGATGCAGAGATAACCTTCGTCGGCATATCGACCGGCGAGATCGCGGATGTGATCGTTGATGCCCCACCATTCCTGGATTAGAACTACCGCCGCATCAACTTCCTTTTGTGGACGCGCAACGTAAGCCGTCGTTGCACCGCGTGATGTATCGAGATTCAAGGATTCAACATTCATATCTGAACCGTCCCGGTCTTCGTATGAAATCCTCATTTTGCTCGATTATAATTGAATGCTGTTGATGAACAAATGACGAGGCTGATGAATTTGTGTGTTTTATCGGCGGCGTTATTCGGGCAACGCTTGAACACCCTCTGAAATCATCGCACCAATCTCGCTGCGATAAGCTCTGCTGCTGGTGCGGCTCTACTGCTCACTTATCCGTGGAGCATTATTCCTCGGCCGGCGAAACCAAGTAGAATGAGTCGATGCTCATATTCGCTTTAGTACTCTGGCTCAGTTCGCAGACCGCTCACCCCGCAAACGCTCAACCTTCTCTAAAAGCAGTCCTGCGATCGAATCATCAGCCGGAAGAAATACCGAAAGGACAGGTCGTCGAAAAAATTGTCTGTGCCGGCACGCCGGATCAAAGCTACGCTTTGTATCTGCCCGCAAATTATTCACCTAAGAGGAAGTGGCCGGTGCTTTATGCGTTTGATCCGGGCGCGCGTGGCCAAATTCCCATCGAGCGCTTCAAAGAGGCGGCGGAAAAATATGGTTGGATTGTTGCCGGCTCGAACAATTCGCACAACGGCCCTTTCCAGCCGTCCGTTGACTCATGGATAGCCATCGTTAAGGACACGCGCGAACGGTTTGCGATCGACGATACCCGCGCCTATCTAACTGGTTTTTCAGGCGGCGCCCGGCTGGCCTATTATTTCGCCATTCGTTGTCAGGGTTGTTTCGCCGGGGTCATCGCCTGCGGCGCGGGTCTTCCTGCCGGAGTCACGCCGTCGCCCGCGTTCCACTTTGCGATTTTCAGTACAGTGGGAATTGAAGACTTCAATTTTGCGGAAGTGAAGACCCTCGATGAAGCTCTGGAGAAAGCCGGCCTGACTCATCGGACCGTAGTATTCACCGGTCGTCATGACTGGCCTCCATTACCCGTTGCGATCGAGGCGCTGGAGTGGATGGAATTGCAAGCCATGAAGTCAGGTAAGCGCCAGCGTGACGCAAACCTGATCAACAGTCTGTGGCAAACGCAACTGCAACAAGCACAGAGCCTGGAAGATTCGAAGCAGACTTACGATGCTTATCAAATTTACTTAGCTTTGAACAATAGCTTCAAGGGACTCAAAGATGTAACGGCGGTCGAGAAAAAGGTAAATCAACTGCGCGAGATCTCCGAAGTAAAGGGCGCCATTCAGAATGAGCAACAGCAGATAAAAAAGCAGCGCGAGATCGGGACCAGGATCGACGCCCTGTTAGCCGCGCGGGAACGAAATAGCAAAGATGCCAACCCCAACGGCGAGCGTTCGAACGAGAGTTTGGATCCCGAGACTCGCCTGACGGCAATATTCGCAGAGCTGCGCAAGCAAGCAGACCGTACCGAAGACAGTGATGAGCGCAGAGTTGCCCGGCGCGTTCGCGAGGGCGTTTTCATTGGATTGATTGAGCAGGGCAATAATCAGCTACAGACACAGAAGCGTTATGACGAGGCCGTCCGAACTTTTAAGTTCGCCACTGAGGTTAATTCCGAACGCGCCGGGGTTTTCTTCTATCTCGCCTGGGCCTACGCAGCGAGTGGAAATAAAAAGCAGGCACTACGGGCCTTGCAGGCCGCAGTGGACAAGGGCTTTGCAGATCCAGTGGCGATCGAGGGGACGAAAGCATTTGATTCGATTCGCGATGAGACGCAATACGTGCAAATCATTCAAGCCCTGCGAAGCAAGGGTTAAGCACTTACTATAATGGTCGCTTCAGACGTACCGCTCAACTTTTAGTTGAAAGTGAAACTGAATCAGTCGTTACAAACCTAAATACTCCGTGTGATATAAATTCAGCCCGACTAATAAAACACCGATCGTCCAAAAGAGGAAGACAATGAAAGTCCTTTCCATCCTGCTCAGCATTTTGCTTCTTAACTTTGCGCCCACCGGCAATAAGTTCGAACCGGCTGATCTGATTTTCGTCAACGGCAATATATATACCGCTAATGAGAAACAACCCCACGCGCAAGCCATAGCGGTAAAGGCCGATCGGATCGTGTTTGTCGGCTCGAACAGTGAAGTCGACAAGTTCAAAGGAACGCAGACCCGGATCATCGATCTACATGGAGCGACGGCGCTGCCGGGAATGACCGACGCGCATCATCATCTGGAAGGCGTCGGCTTTCGCGAGATGACGCTCAACCTCGAGGGCGTAACGAACCTTCAGGATTTTCTGGCAAAGGTAAAGGCCAAAGTTGATCAGGCAAAGCCCGGTGAATGGGTTACCGGCCGCGGATGGATTGAAACTTTCTGGCAGCCGCCGGTGTTCCCCACGCGTTGGGATCTCGACAAGGTCTCGCCAAATAATCCGGTAATCCTGCAACGCGCCGACGGACACGGCACGGTGGTGAACAGTGCTGCTTTGAAGATCGCAGGCATAACCAGGGACACTCCCGCTCCTTTCGGCGGTGAAATTTCGAAAGACAAAAGCGGCGAGCCCAATGGCATGTTGCTCGACGCGGCGCGTGGTTTGGTGGCGCATCACATTCCGGCCACCTCGCCCTCGGAAGCAGAACGCGCAGTCGTTTTGGGAGTGCAGCGAGACGTCAGTCTCGGCTGGACCCAGGTGCAGAATCCGGGTGGCGACTATCGGGACATTGCGATCTATCGAAAGCTCTTTGAAGACAGCAAAATTAAGCTGCGCATCTACAAAGTGCTCTCGGCGCCCGGGCCAGAAGCTCAAAGGCTCTTGTCTGAAGGACCAATCATTGGCGCCTATGGCAATCGTCTGACCGTGCGCGCGCTCAAGTTTTATGCCGATGGCTCTCTCGGTTCGCGCAGCGCGGCACTGCTCCAGCCTTATTCAGATGCTCCCGACACTTCCGGCTTTCTGACCGTCAAGGAAGAAGATCTCCTGCCCGTGCTCGAGGAAGCTTTGCGCAAAGGCATTCAATGTGAGACGCACGCTATCGGCGATCGAGGTAATCGCTTCATTCTCGACGAATACGAGAAGGCTCTGAAAGCTGTCCCGCCTGATCAGCGCAAGATCGCAGATCCGCGCTGGCGCGTCGAGCACTCGCAGATCGTGAATCCGCTCGACATTCCCCGGTTCAAGCAACTGGGGATCATTCCTTCCATGCAGGCGTCGCACGCGATCGGCGATTTGCATTTCGCGCCGGCACGCCTGGGAATCAAACGTCTGGAAGGCGCCTATGCCTGGAACAGTTTTGTTAAGTCAGGCGTAATCGTTCCCGGAGGTTCCGACGCGCCGGTGGAACGAGGCGAACCGATGATCGAGTTTTACGCAGCTGTCGCGCGCAAAGATATCAGGGGATTCTCCGGTTCGGGCTGGCATCCCGAAGAAGCGCTGCCGCGAGAACAGGCTTTGAAGATGTTGACGATCTGGCCTGCGTACGCGGCGTTCGAAGAGAACTTACGCGGTACTATTGAAGTTGGAAAGCTTGCCGACTTGACGGTGCTGTCCGCGGACATCATGAAGATTCCGGAAATGGATATTTTGAAGACGCATTGCTTGATGACAGTGATTGGCGGCGAAGTTGTTTACCAGGCTGCGCCCGGCACGGCAGCGATCGAGACGGACTTCAGCCGGCTGCCGGCGACTCCGCTCTGGTGGGCCAGCAGCGCGGATGACGAGTGAAACGGGCGCTGACTTGATAGGCAATCAGTGCATTTGAAATGGAGACTGTTATGAAACTCAGCAGATTTTTTCTCGGAGTATCTCTTGTCCTCCTTCTTGTCTCGCTTACGCCGAAAGCGCAAGAGCCGGAGCAACACAAACATGAGATGGGAGAAAAGCTCGGCCACGTCAACTTTACGGTGTCCTGCAATGGCGCGGCGCAGCAGCAATTCAATCGCGCGGTCGCCCTGCTGCATTCGTTCTGGTACGAAGAAGCCCAGAGAGCTTTTGTCGAAGTAACCAGGACTGATCCGAAATGTGGCGTGGGCTACTGGGGAATCGCGATGAGTTTTTACCACCCCGTGTGGTCGCCGCCGGTGGCCGCCGAGTTACAGAACGGATCGGCCGCCGTGCAAAAAGCAATCTTCGTGGGAGCTCGCACGCAAAGGGAGAAGGATTACATCGCGGCGATCGAGATTTTCTATAAAGATTCCGAGCAGCTCGATCACCGAACCCGCGCGCTCGCTTATGAGAAAGCCATGGAGCAACTCTATCTCCGATACCCGGAGGATCACGAGGCCTCGGTCTTCTATGCGCTGGCGCTGCTGGGAACTGCGGTACCGACGGACAAAACTTTCGCCAATCAGAAAAGAGCCGGCGAAATTCTTAATCGAGTGCTGTTGTCTGAACCGGATCATCCGGGCGTCGCTCACTACTTAATTCACAGTTTCGATTATCCTCCGCTGGCCCCGTTGGCGCTGGCCGCTGCCCGGAGCTACTCGAAAATTGCGCCATCATCGCCGCATGCGCTGCACATGCCTTCTCATATCTTTACCCGGCTCGGCCTGTGGCAGGAATCGATTACATCGAATATCGCTTCGGCTGCAGCAGCAAACAATTACACGGCTAGAATGCACCCGGGCGCGACTTCTTTCGACCAGCTGCATGCTATGGATTATCTTGCTTACGCATATCTGCAAACTGCCCAGGATGCCAAAGCTAAAGCGATCGTCGATGCCCTTTCCCCGATGAGTAAAGTAGATGTTGACGCCGTCGCGGCGGCTTACGCTTTTGCGGCAATCCCTGCACGCTATGCGATCGAAAGACATCGATGGTCGGACGCAGCAGCGCTCAAAGTCCACCCCGCCGGCTTTCCCTGGGACCGCTTTTCTTATGCCGAAGCGATAGTATATTTCGCCCGGAGCCTCGGCGCTTCCAGGAGCGGCGACACCGCACGAGCAAGCGAGGATATCGCGCGGCTCAACTCGATCCAAAGATCGCTGGCGGCAACAAAAGAGAATTACTGGGCCACCCAGGTTGAGATTCAGCGCCGGGCCGCGGCCGCCTGGCTGGCTCATGCCGAAGGCAAACAGGAAGAAGCCCTGCAACTGATGCGTTCGGCAGCCGAGCTGGAAGACTCGACGGAAAAGCACCCGGTGACACCGGGACCGATTTTGCCGGCGCGTGAGTTGTTAGGCGATTTGTTGCTCGAACTTCGCCAGCCAAGCCAGGCATTAAAGGAGTTCGAAGCCTCGCTCCTGGTTTCACCAAACCGATTCAACGGATTGTACGGCGCGGGCAGAGCGGCCGAGCTTTCAGGCGATCGAGAGAAAGCCGGAAAATTCTATGCAGAGCTCGCCGCGTTAGGCGAACGATCCGATGGGACGAGACCTGAACTCGAGGCAGCGAAGGTGTTTCTCGCGAGAAAGTGAGATGGGATCTGTTTACTCGTCATCAATAAGCCTGCGCAGTTTATGGGGATGATTCTGTCGCCAGCTTCGCAGGCTCGGTTGGTTTTTCCGAAGGTTTCCCCAGGCTCGGCTGGGCCTCGCCAGGGGCTACATTCTGACGCCTGCTCGCAGGCTTGTTGAGGTACGACGGCCATCGATCCAACCACTTTCAAGATTCTGATCAGCGTAGCGATCATCGTCATCGCCACCTTGCACGGCTATGGCGCGGCGTGGCTGGCGATTTGGATGCTGTTTCATCCTTACCAGCCGGTCAAACTCTTCCGTGTCACGATCTGGCCGCAGGGAATGATTCCCCGGCATCGGGCCAAACTCGCGCAATCGATCGGTAACGCGGTCGGCAACGAACTCGTTTCGCAGGAAACTGTTTTCGCCGCGCTTTTTGAGACCGGCTTCTTCAGCAACAAAGTCGAAGGCTTTGTTAACTCGTATACGAACGAATTGCTGTCCACCGTCTATCCTTCACTGGTTGAGGCTTTGCCGAGCGGTGCGCGCGCGCCCGTGCTGGACACGATTGCCGCACTGCAATACAAGCTGGCCGAACACATCGCCTCAGTTTTGAAAAGCCAACAGACCGCCGAGGCCATCGAACACTTCGTCGATCGTCAGGTCGATAAGCTGCTCGAGCAACAACTGGGCGAGACCGTCAGCACTGAAACTTTTGATCTGATTCTGAACTTTGCGGAAGGGCGTTTTAACGGTCTGGTCAGCGAAGAAGTATTCGAAACAAAGGTGCGCGCGTTTGTCGCGGAACGCATCGACGATCTGGCGAGGACGAATGCGTCGCTCTTGGAAATGTTCACTCCAGAGACGGTGGCGCTCATCAAAGAGCGGGTCGACGAGCAGGTAGGGCCGATCGCCCAGCACCTGGCGGACATTGCCAGCAGCCCGGGCACTCGGCAACAGATCGGTGCGCTCATCAAACGCGAAGTCGACGAATATTACGAACAACTTTCATTCGTGAAAAAGATCTTTATTTCGCGCGAACGCATTTATCGCGAAGTCGACGATCTGGTCTACAACACTCTGCCGCGCCGTATCGACGAGTATTTGCGCGGCGCCGCTTTCGTGGCTGAGGCGACGGGCTTTCTGAATTCGACCATCGACAACCTTATGCAGCGGCCGTTGAACGAGCTGATTGGCCAGCTTCCACCCGAGAAGTTTGCGACGATCAAGTCTGAAGCCGCCACGCGCCTGGTCGCGGTGGTACGCAGTCCGGAACTGGCGCATTCGGTCGCCGGTTATCTGGGGAATGCGCTCGAGCGCCTGCGACCCCAAACGCTACGCGAGTTGCTTTCAGCCCTGAATCCTGAATCCGCGCCGCGCTTAAAAGCCTTTCTGACCAACAGCCTGCTCGCCGTTCTCGCCCGCGACGACACAGCGCGAACCATCAATGCGATCCTGAGCACCCAGATCGAAAGATTCATGGTAGCGCCCATCGGCAAACTCGCCGATCACATGCCCGCCGGCGCGATTGAGAAAGCGAGCGCCGCCCTGACCGAAAAGATCACCGCCGCCGCGCGCGAACGACTGCCGGCGCTAATTGCGGAGTTTGATGTTGGCGGTCTGGTGCGGAAGAAAGTTTCCGATTATCCGCTGGACAAATTGGAAGCGTTGGTGTTGTCGGTGGCCCAGCATCACCTAAAAACGATCGAGCTGTTTGGCGCGGTGATTGGTTTCTGGATTGGCATTGGACAAGCGATCTATTTTTGGTTGACTTACGTGCCGAAGCGATAAAATGTAGCGCAAGCTGCCAGTTTGCGCACCGGACAGACAAAGCGATCCACGAAATCACGCGAAGGCGTACGAACGAAACTAATTCCGCTTCGTGTTTTTCCGCGGATCGTTTTGCTCGGCAAGGAAATCTTATTCTCTTTTTTTGAGTTGTGATTAAAAGCAACGTCGCGTTACACTAATGCGCGTTCAAACTTTTTTGTTGACATTCCGCTCATGAAATAATAAACATTTGTCTTTAGTGAAAGGAGTCATCCGCGAATGACCTACGTTGTTGTAGAAATGTGCGTTGACTGTAAATACACCGACTGTGCAGCGGTCTGCCCCGTCGAAGCTTTTCATGAGTTGCCTGATCGTCTTTATATCAACGCCGACACTTGTATCGATTGTGATGCCTGCGTTCCCGAATGTCCGGTGGAAGCTATCTTCGCCGACAACGCCGTGCCCGAGCAGCACGCGCATTGGACGCAAATCAATATCGACGAAGCACCAAACTATCCCGTCATCAGTCAAAAGATTCCCGCGCTGCACGGACCAAACTGTTCTGGTCCGCCCGAGTAAATCCGAGACTGCCATTCGGCAACTTGAAGGTTGAACTCTGAACGCAAAATGCCAGGAATGATTTGAAATCGGGTCGGCGTGGTTTCTTAGCCACCCAGAGACACTTCAGAACTCTTCCGCACTGAAATCTTCAAAATCGCGCAAGGCCCGATATGCTTCCTCCGAAGCATACTCGGTGGCTTGCCGTTCCAAAGCATGACGTGCAACCAGAGCATCTACCGGATCGCGGAGCAGGATCGCCAGCAGCGAGGCCGGCATTTGGGTTAGCGCTTCCTGCGCCAGCGCCCGCACCACCACTTTGTTCGACCGCGCTAACTCGCACATTTCGCTGGGAGCCAAACGCTCAGGGAGCATCCCGGCCAGCGCATCCACGCGCGCATAGTCGTTTCGCTGGTGCGCACGCTGAATCAATTGAGAAAATACTTCCGCGGATTGTGTCTGCTGGGTCAGCACGCTGGCGCAGGCGTCGGCCAGCCGCCGCGCTTCACGCGTCGCATCGCCGGCGGACAGCCCGGCTTCCACCGTATGTTCATCGAGCGCCGCCAGCAGCTGGCTCAGCTCATGATCAGCGCGCGGATCGTATGGCGTCGACTGTGGGATTTGCATGACGGAACCGCCGCCAGGGGATTTCCAGGCCCGCTCAACCAGGTTGCGCGTGGTCGTACGCAAGTGGTTCCAGACGCTTGCGACGCGCGGCCCGAACTCCTCTATCATCATCACTATGGTTCCTCGTTTTTTCGGCGCAGCTGTCTGCTAAATTTCGTGCCGGCGCCCTACCTCTGCGATTGTACTACATGCGCTACTACAAATTGGCCAATACTGCTAAGCTTACGTCTTTAGCGTCCCCGTCGGCGCAAATTGGATTAATTAAGAGGATCTTACGATGCCCATCAGTGAACAATTGCTTGAGATTCTGGTTTGTCCAGCCTGTCGCGCGCGCGTTGAAATCAAACCGGATGGCAGCGGCTTGAAATGCGTCGAGTGCCGGCGCGTCTATCCGATTCGCGACGACATCCCGGTGATGCTGATTGACGAAGCCAAGATCGAAGATGAACAGCCTGCGGGAAATAATTGAGTCATCGCCCAGAGTTCGTCACCTCGCTTTCGCAAACAAATCGGAAGGCGACGAACCGCGGGCCCTGGCGCCCGCGCGTTGGGATTGGTCCGAGGTCCGGCGCATCCTGGTCGTCCGGCTTAGATCTATCGGAGATACTGTTCTGACCATGCCCTCGCTGTATGCGCTGCGCCGGTTTCTGCCGCACACAAAGATAGATATTCTCCTGGAAGATTGGGTGGCGCCCGTTCTCGAGGGCTCGGATCTTGTCGATCGAGTGATCGCGATCGCTCGCGACGGCACCTCTGCCCGCGCGCGTCTGGCGCGGGAACTACGCGCTTCGCGTTATGACGTTGTCTATAACCTGCACGGCGGCACCACCGCCACGCTCCTGACGCGGGCCACCGGCGCCCCACATCGGGTCGGCTTCGGACACTATCAATATGCGCGTTTGCATAATCATGCGGCTCCATCGTCTCTAGAAATTTGGCAGCGGCCCAGTCTGCATTCAGTCGAGCAACAACTGGCTTTGATCGGCTGGACAGGAGTGCCGGTGACCGATCGTCCGGCGACGCGGCTGGGGGTTACCGAACGTTCGCGGGCTTCCGTCTCTGCCAAACTTCGCGCCGCGGGTGTGGCAGATGAAGACAAACCGTTCGCGGTGATTCACCCGGCGGCGGCGTTTGCTACCAAACAGTGGGCCACGGAAAACTTCGCCCGCGTGGCGGAGGAACTAACGGCTCGCGGGCTTACCGCGATCGCCATCGTCTCTCCGAAAGAAAAGCCGGTTGTTCAGGCGCTCATCAGGAAGAGTTCGGCGCCGGTCTTCGGTCTGAGCGATTTGAGCTTGCCCGAAGTCACCGCGCTCACTTCGCGCACGCGTTTATTTGTCGGCAACGACAGCGGTATCGCGCATATCGCAGCCGCAGCGGGCGCACCCTGCGTGGTGATTTTTGGCTCGTCAAACATCACGCACTGGCGGCCATGGACGACGAATCCGAATGAAGTCGTGCGCGAAGAAATGCCCTGCCAACCGTGTCATGGGTACTTTTGTGCGGAATTCGAAAAGCCTGAGTGCATTCTGCGAGTGCCGCTTGAGCGAGTCATAGGAGCGATCGACCGGATATTGGATGAGCTACAGAACCGCTCGCGGTAGCGAGCGGATCTTTTTGGACTGCGGTGGCAAGCGTAGCGCGACACCGCTTTGGATTCGTAAATGACGATCACTCAACCATAATCCAAAGCGCCGTCGCCGCTTCCCTCTGCCGGCGCACTCCAAATGTGTTTTGATTTCATGACGAACATCGACAAACAACGCGCGGCTGATTTACTCGGAAAGCTCGGCAATCGCAACATCGTCGTGCTGGGCGATGTGATGCTGGATGAGTTCCTCTGGGGTGACGTGACGCGGATCTCGCCGGAAGCGCCGGTGCCCGTCGTAGACATTCGCCGCGAATCAACCCACCTCGGCGGCGCCGCCAACGTACTCGCAAATCTCGTCGCGTTGGGTGCGAAAGCCTGCGTGGTGGGAGTCATCGGCGACGACTTTGCCGGCGAAAGAATACGCAGCTCGGTCGGCGACAAAAGCGATTTTCAGGCGGACGGTTCGCTGGTCAAGGACAATTCGCGTCCGACTACAATTAAGACCCGGATCATTGCTCAGAACCAGATGGTGGTGCGCGCCGATCGCGAACATCGAACTCCCGTTAATGGCGCGACCGAGGAATTGATTATCGCAGCGGTTAAGGCTGCACTCGAAAAGGCCCACGCCCTGGTCTTGTCCGATTACGACAAAGGCGTCGTCACGCCGCGCGTCCTGGCCGAGGTCCTGCCCCTGGCCTATAGACGGATGCCGGTACTGATCGATCCAAAACTGCGAAACTTTGACGCCTATCGTCCGGCCACTTTGATTACGCCGAATCATCATGAGGCGCTGCGCATGGCCAACCTCGAAGAGGATTCTGATCAAGGATTGAAGCTGGCCGCGCGCGCGATTCGTGGCCGCCTCAGTTGCGATGCTGTTCTGATCACGCGTGGCGACCGCGGCATGATGTTGATTGAGGGAGAGAGCGACCCAATCAATGTCGACACGGCCGCCCGTGAAGTATTCGACGTGACCGGCGCGGGCGATACGGTAATCGCCGCCCTGGCGGCAGCGCTGTCCGCCGGCGCATCAATGATCGAAGCCGCGGTGCTGGCCAATCATGCTGCCGGAATCGTGGTCGGAAAACTAGGCACCGCGACGGCGACTGCCAAAGAAGTCCTCGATTCGATTTGAGTCAGGGCGATTCGATCAGCCGACAAAGTCGGCGTAATTCCAGTAGCCCACAGCGCAAGCTGTGGGTGAGTGGCTTGATTGAAGCGAGTTCGGCCCCGCAGGGGCGACATATGACATTCACGAATTCATGCCGCTCGCTTCGCGAGCTTCCTGGGTTTGCGATGGGCGCCTTACCCACAGCTAGCGCTGTGGGCTACTAATATATCGCCCCGCTGCGCGGGCTGTTGGACGTAGTTATGATAATGAGTCTTAAACTGCCGGAGCCCGCAAACAAAATAACCGTGCGAAGAGGCCTTACTTTCGGGTTCTTACTAATTTCAGTTTTTCTTTTAACCTTAACCACGACCATTGTTCAGCCCGTCTGCTTAGCCCAAGCGCAACGCGATCGCCGCATCGCGACAAAACCGACCGCGACTCCAATTCCCTCGCCTGCAGCTTCACCGGTTGTATCGCGGCCTGTCGCAGCGTCGCGGAATGCGCCGGCTACCCTCGCCGAGCTGAAATCGCGCATTGAAGAAATAGTGCGACAACCGGCGCTCGAACCCGGCTTCTTTGCCGTCAAGATCGTATCACTCGACACAGGCTTGGTGATTTACGAGCAGAGCGCAAACAAATTTACGCGGCCGGCCTCGAACATGAAGCTTTACACGGTCGCAGCTGCGCTCGATCGACTGACGCCCGACTATCACTTCATCACGTCGGTCTACGCGAAAGAGAGACCGGAAGACGGCAAGATCAAGGGCGACCTGATCGTCTACGGCCGCGGCGATCCCACGTTCGCAGCGCGCTTTAATAGCAACGACTACTTCAAAGGCATCGACGATCTGGCCGGGCGGATCGTGGCCGCTGGAGTAAAGCGGGTGAAAGGCGATCTGGTCGGAGATGAAAGCTGGTTCAACGGAGCGCCGCTGGGCAGCGGTTGGGAGTGGGATGATTTGCAATGGTCATACGGCGCGCCGGTGAGCGCGCTGACGGTCAATGACAATGCGATCGATTTGACGGTGAAACCGGCAGAAAGAGTCGGTGCACCCGTGTTGATTACCAGCGGACCTCCGACCCCGTTCATGACTATTGCGAATCGAGCTATTACCGGCCCACGCGGATCGAAGAACGACTTAAACATCTATCGTGGCTTGGGCGCAAACACGCTGGAAATCTCAGGAACTCTGCCGCTCGGTGATAATGGGTTCACGGGCAGCGTAGCCATTCCCGATCCCGCGCTCGCTTTTGTCACCATGTTGCGAGATGCGCTGGCAAGACGTGGCGTGAAGATCGACGGCAGGGCGCGCACGGTCGATGCACGATCAGGAGCGAGCATCGTTCCGAATACATTAATGGCTTTAGCACAGCTCGCCAATGTGCCGCCGCAGTCAAAGCCGGTGGAAATAGCCAGCATGCAATCACCGCCCTTCAGCGTCATCGCAGCGCACACACTCAAACCAAGCCAAAATCTCTACACCGAGATCAT
>DATNNY010000293.1:0-2517 GCA_035601635.1 Pyrinomonadaceae bacterium | reverse complement strand
CTGCTCAACGGTTGAATTTGGATCGAGCGGACAGCTTCTTGGGTTGGGAATACTTTTCAGCGCTTTTACCGGTCGCTTCGATTAAGGGGAATGTCCTTCTATTGGCTAGACGATCTAGCTTGTGCCGCTTGCAAAGATTCTGTTGCATTTGTCATCCGTTTCCTGAGCACTCGTGTAGCTCAACCAAAGCAGAGGTGCAGGTGTGAAAGAGAAGATAGGACCAAAAGAGACCCTTACCGTCGTGTTCGTAAACCCAGAAAACCGGTGCATACCATTAACCAGGAACCCGCTGGTACGGCAATCCAATCAGGGCAAGTTCATGAGCGAAGCCGTAGCTTCATGGCTCGATTTTTTCCTACTCAAATTCGACGAGCTACGTCACGGCAGACTAGTGTTTTCAGAGTCCGAAGTTTTGTCTCAACATGCAGGTTATGGCTGAGCAATACTGATGGGTTAAGCCGGTGGGACAGTTACTTAGCTCTGCTCAGGTCTTCCCGGGTGGTCGCCCGCTCGCTGCCGCGTAAACAGAATACAAAGAATAATAGATGCTGCGATGATCAAAGAGGAACTGATGCGGCTAAGATTGAATCCGCCCGTCGCAACGGGTTTGGTCAGAAGGTCACCCAACGCCGCGCCGAGCGGGCGGGTGAGGATGAACGCCGACCAGAATAACAATATGCTGGGTGGAATATCTAAGGACCTCTCGTCATATTCGTGCGCTCGATTCGGGTTTGAAATCGTTTGCAATGAGTACGCAGCCGCTCGTAATACTGAAGCGAATCAAGCGGTGATTTGTTGTTAGCGCTCGATTTTTTACAAACAGAGGAGTGATCCTTATTTCAGCTCGCTATAGCGTTCCGCCTGGTTCAAATTTTCTTTAGTAATCAGGACCGGATCCAGTTTTTTGCCTTCGATAGGCTTTTTATCGCGGAGGTAAGCGACCATCGCGGTCATGGCGTTCCCCACCTGTTCCGCTGGTAATTGTTCCACAGTAGCGGCTAACTCGCCGTCGCGCACCTTCACCAGCGCGTCTGGAATTGCATCAAAACCCAGTACCATGACTTTGCCCTTCGGGATTCCGACCTGATCAAGGGCTTCCAAGGCTCCTAACGCCATGTCGTCATTAGATGCAATGATCGCGTCCGGCGGAGTTCCTAAAGACGTCACTATATTTTGCGTTACTGTTAATCCTTTAGCTCGTGCAAAGTTAGCAGTCTGATCAGCAACAATTTTGTATTTATCGCCAGCGTCCTTAAAGGTGTCGCGAACGCCTTTGGCACGATCAATTGCTGGGCTGCTTCCAGGCTCACCGGTCAGGAAAACAATCTTCGCTCCCTCCGGAAAGTGATCGATCACATACTTGGCCAACTTGGCTCCTCCCGCCACATTGTCGACGCCAAACTGTGGGACAGGCTTCTCTGTTCCGCTAACATAACGATCAACAGTCACGATCGGAATATTGGCTGCAATCACGTCGTTTACTGCGGGTACTAGTGCGGTCACATCGGTTGGCGCGAGAAGGACACCGTCTACGCCTTGGTTGACGGCATTTCGCAAATCGCTCGATTGCTTCGGCGAGTTCGACTGTCCATCCTGGGGAAGTACATCAATGTCTAACTTTGTGGCCAGATCACGAGCGACGCGCACCGTGAATGCTGCCCATGGGAATGCCATGTTTGGTACACTGAAGACAATTTTCAATTTCTTCGCTTGAGCAGTTATCGAATGGGGCAATGCTACTCCGATTGTTAGTGCGACAAGAAGCAGCCGTAAATGAGTACTTTTAATCATATTTTTCGTTGCTGGGGATCTCGTCTGTCATAGAAAGACAGAGACGCCGAGGTTTTGTCTTTGGAGAATCTTAACTCAATTCGTTACAAACGCTGATGTAAGAGCGGCCCAGTCTGCTCTAGATAGATCTTTCCAGCACCTCTATCCGCTTCGTGTTTAAGGGGGGTAACTCCGAAACTTGAGCGTCTTCGAGGATTTAGTATTCTTTCCGAGCACCGGGAACAACACAGCATACGTCATCGTGCTGAAGAATCCAGCGCACGGGAAAATTTGCGACGCTGCCCCCCGCAGAGACAGTTCGCCGGATTAGTTCGATCGCTCGGGCTTGGCAGTGAAGTTCAGCAATTGTTGAGTTACTTTTCTTCGATCGAAGGACCGAAGTAGTCAATTTTCAGTCGACCATTTCCACCGGCCAGCGCTACCGTGCATTCGCTCAACTGAAGACCGTCGGATTTTCTCACGGTTCAGCATCACTGCGGTCGGTTATGATGCATCATCCGTCCGACATCGATGAAACTGACCGCCTAATGCGCGAGATCTATGGACATTCGCCGACAACAGACGAATACATGATGGCATTTCGAAGGTACGGAGGTAGTGAAACTGAATTCTTCTGCTATGATTGTCTGGCAATTAGTCGCATCGACGTCGAGATAGAGCCTCGGTTTTGTGCGAGCTGTAAGTCCTCGGCGCTACGTGCCACTAGTCGCCTTGCTCAAACCGAAT
>DATNNY010000292.1:0-9839 GCA_035601635.1 Pyrinomonadaceae bacterium | reverse complement strand
CGGTGCCGGCCCCAATATTGGTCTCTTCTCCAATTGTGGCGTCGCCCAGATAGGTGAGATGCATCGACTTTGTCCCGCGACCGATTTGCGATTTCTTAACTTCCACAAAGTTTCCTACCACGGCGCGCTCCGCCATGCGAGTGTTCATGCGCAGATGAGCAAACGGTCCGACGGCGCAATCGTCGGAAATTTCGGAGTCAACAATCACACAATGATCTTTGATCGTCACCCGATTGCCGAGACGCGAATCAGTGATACGCGAGCCCTGGTGAATTTCGCATCCTTCGCCGATTACCGATTTGCCTTCAATGTGCACGTCAGGATGAATTATGGAATCGGGTCCGATCTGCGCTTCGCTACTGACGTAAGCGTGCGAAGGATCGATAAAAGTAACCCCGCCCTCCAACATTAAACGCCGGACGGCGTTGCGGCGCAGAAGATTCTCGAACTCGGCAAGTTCCGCGCGTGTGTTTACTCCCGAAACTTCGCGGGCGTCGGAGTGCTGATAGACCATTACCCGCTCCCCGTCATCTCTCAGGATTCCGGGCACGTCGGTGAGATAGTATTCGCCCTGGCTATTAGTTGGACGGACGCGCTCCAGCGCGCGAAAAAGTTTTTCACTATCAAAGCAGTAAATACCGGCGTTTATTTCTCGGAGTTGCCGTTCATCCTCGCTGGCATCTTTTTGCTCGACGATTTTGAGAAAGTTGCCGGCCTCGTCGCGGACGATCCGTCCATACCCGGTCGGATTTTCCAGGCGCACGGAAAGCAGCGTGCAGGATGCTTTATCGGCGATATGTTGTTCAAGTAATGTCCGCAGAGTTTCGGGCCGAACCATAGGCACGTCGCCCGACAGAATCAACACCGTAGAGTTCGCTCCTGCCAAAGCCCCACTCGCCGCCATGACCGCGTCGCCGGTTCCGCGCTGTTCCGTTTGGTTGACGAAACTTGCCTGATCGTTACCGAGCTCTTTTTCGACTGCAGCTCGCACATCGTCGGCTTGATGCCCAACTATGATGTAAGTCCGGCGCGGCCCCAACAGTTCGGCCGTGCGGCAGACGTGCGCGATGAGTGGCCGCCCCTGAAGCTGATGGAGGACTTTCGCGACGCGCGATTTCATACGCGTGCCCAGGCCGGCCGCGAGAATGACGATATCCAGAGTCGTGGGTCGCGCGGTTTGAGTTAGCTGTGCGGTCATTCGCGTTATTTTTTGGTCTGCGGCGGGTTAGGATTCGATTCCGGCGAGAGGTCGTGAACGGACTCTTTCGGCGCAGGCAATAACCACGCGGGCCAGCCGTTCAGAATCGTGACGCACCATCTCGCTCTGATCGAGCAGCTCGGTGCGAATAAATTCAGTTTCAGCCCCGAAGGCACTGTCGTCGATTTCTTCGTCCAACCCAACTTGATAAGCTCCATCAGCGCTATATGTCTCGGCCTGGCTCGCGCTAATCGGGCGATTATTAAGCAAAACATAATCGAAGTGGACTTGTGGCGCGTATTTAGTCACCGCGTCCAAGTGTCGGCGCACGTCGTATCCATCAGTCTCGCCCGGTTGGGTCATTAAGTTTGAAATAAAAATCTTCGTCGCGTTCGACCGGCCGATGGCGTCGGCGACCCAGGCCACAATCAAATTCGGAATGATACTCGTGTACAAAGATCCCGGACCGACGGTGATCACATCGGCCGCGCGAATCGCCGCCATTGTTTGTGGCAGGGGAAGGCACTGCTCTGGCTCGAGTCGCAGCCGCTTGATAGGAGAACGGGCTGCGGTAATTTGCGTCTCGCCGTGCACGACGCGCCCATCTTCCAATTCGGCGACCAGCCGCACATCGTTGATTGTGGCGGGAAATATGTGACCCTTGCTGGCCAGGACTTCGGACGATAGCCGCACCGCCTCAACAAAATCTCCGGTCACGTCAGCCAATGCCGCCAGAAATAAATTTCCGAAACTGTGCCCGGCAAGATCTCCCGATCCGCGAAATCGATAGCGAAACAAACGTGAGAGGAGGGTTGAATCCTCCGACAACGCGATCATGCAGTTGCGAATGTCTCCCGGCGGCAGGATCTGCAACTCATCACGCAGGCGCCCCGAACTGCCACCATCATCAGACACCGTCACGATCGCCGATAGCGAATCCAGCCAAACGCCGTCACCGCGTTCACCGACAAAACGCTTCAGGCCGCTGAGCAAAGTAGACAGACCAGTGCCCCCGCCAATAGCCACCAGCTTCAGGCTGCCGTTCGCGTCTGGATGCTGCAAATATTTGCTCCGGTGTGAATCTGTGGTGATTACTAAGAGGGAATAATACCTGAAAGCTAAAAGCTTTCAAAACAGCCTTGACTCGTGCAAGGGCAGGCTTCTTTCGCTACGGGCAGGGCGACGTAAGAACTTAATCGCGAGCAGCAAAGACTAATTGATCGAACTCGGGATCGCTGCGCAAAGGATTAAGATCCTGATCGCGTTGCGCGCGGATTCGCAGTGTAGGTTGGATATCGAGGGCGCGGCGCAGGGACTTGAGGGCTGTATCGATCGCTCCCAAGCGCGCTCGGCTCGCCGCCAGGCCGTAATGAATATGAGCTGCCTCAGGCTCGCGTCGCAGTGCTCGCTCGAAAAGCTCCTGCGCAGCAACATACTCGCCCCGATTCAACTCAATCACGCCGCGATCGTAGAGTGAATCTGCGTCTTTCGGCAAAGCCAGTTCCGTACGCAAACGCGCTTCGGCGACGGCGAGATAGGTGCGCGCCCGGGCGGTAACTTCAGCCACCGTAGAAAAGTTTTCCACTAGGGAGCGAAATTGATTTCGCGCTTCAGCAAAACGGCCCCGAGCAAACTCCTTGTGCGCAGCTTCAAAAGCCCGCAGCGCCGCGGCTTCGTCATGCGTCGGCTGCGGGGGCGGAAGCACGGGCGCAGGTCTCCGAAATACAGCAGGGGCCCTGGTCAAGGCGGGCTTGGATTTCGAAGCGTTAGTGGCGGCCTTTTTCTGGCGGCCTACAGCGACATGGGGGGACGCTTTGGCGGGCTTCCTGGTTTTGGCCTGTGCCTTCGCTGCCGGTCGCTTCGCCGAAGGTGCCGGGGACTTAAGCCTCGGTTTAGCCGTCCGCAGCTTAGCCTTTCTGGCACGCGCTTTTCCTGCCGGCGAACGTTTGGTGGCCGGTTTCAGACGGGTGGACTTACCCGCCACAACACGCTTGCGAGATGATGCCGCTGCGGATGAATGGCGCGAGGAGGAGCGCGATGTAAGTTTTTTCGCGCTCTTGGCGATGGGACTGCTCATGCGCAAAGCCCTCGATTCAAAGACGATTCACCACAAAGATCGCCGTAAAAACAAGGCGAGAGCTTAACATAGCTGCGCGTCTAATTCAACGAAAGAGTAGGGTTTGCGGCGTCAGATAGAGCCGATGTTCAACGATTACAGTCAGCGATGGCCGAAGGATAACACTTGATGGTCTGTGAAGTACCGTGTTAATGTGACTCGTGAGAGTTGGCGACTCGCGTTTTCATCGCTGAACTTTGACGATTTCGGATGCACTTGCAGAGTCGGCGCAGGGAACGTCGCTACTTTGTGGCTCTGAATCAGGCTTCTGACAACAGCTTTAACCTGCCTCCTCGCTTTTTTGTGCAAATCCAGACGAACTTTCAATGGCCAACACTCCAATTCTGATCCGCGAACAGCGCTTTCACCAGATCAAAGCCGTGCTGGCACGTCTGCGGCTGGACGCCTCTGCCCGGCTGGTAGTATTAGTCGACAAGGATGGGCAACAGATTGCAGTCCATGGCGAACTGGGCGAATTGGACACCACGAGTCTGGCTTCTTTGGCTGCCGGGAATGTCGCCGCGACCGGGGGCATGGCCAAACTGATTGGAGAGCGCGAGTTTCCGACGCTTTCTCACGAAGGCGAGCGAGAAAGCATTCATATCAGCGTGATTGGCCGGGTTTTGCTGTTGGTTGTGTTTGATGACCGGTCGAGCCTGGGCCTGGTTAAGCTTCGTTCCAGGCAAATCTCGCAGGAATTGGCGGCGGCTTTTGCCGAGATTGAACGCGAATCGGAATTGGCCGCTGCGGATAATTCCCTCCCGTTCTCCGAAATTACAGACGAGGAGATCGACGGCCTCTTTTTAAACCGTTAAGCGAACTGAAGCCCGCCCCCCAGTCGCCCCGATACTACCGGCCGAGCCCCTATGACATTTATTAACTACGCATCAAGAGAGATCAACTGCAAGATCGTCTACTACGGACCCGGACTCTGCGGCAAAACGACGAATCTTCAGCATATTTATGATTCGACGGCGCCGCAGGCCAGGGGAAAGCTTATCAGCCTGGCAACCGAAACCGATCGCACCTTGTTCTTCGATTTCATGCCGTTGGAGTTAGGAACCGTGCGCGGGTTCAAGACGCGCTTTCACCTTTACACTGTCCCCGGACAGGTTTTCTATGAAGCATCGCGCAAGCTGATTCTCAAGGGTGTCGATGGCGTTGTATTCGTCGCCGATTCGCAGGAAGAGCGAATGGACGCCAATATCGAATCCCTCTATAACTTGGAAGAGAACCTGCGGGTCTACGGTTACGAATTAATGAAGCTCCCGTACGTCCTGCAACTGAACAAGCGTGATCTCCCGAACGTGATTCCGGCAACTGACTTAACGGCTGAGCTGCAAAGAAAAGGCGAGCCGGTGGTTGAGGCAGTAGCTTCGACGGGCGTAGGCGTATTCGACACTCTCAAGGCCGTGGCCAAGCAGGTGTTAACCGAATTGCGCCGAAACTAAGATCAGGGTGGCAGGAAAAGGCTGGTTCAGCCGATTGACTTGATCATCAACAATCCATCGCCGCCATTCGAGTAGTACTTCGGCAATCTCTGAGTCACCGAGTAGCCCAGGCTCAAGTAAAGTTTCTGAGCTGAGACGTTGCTGGCTCGTACTTCCAGCCGCACAATCCTCACGTCTCGGCGGCGAAATCCCTCTTCGATTCTTTCCATCAGACAACTGGCCAGACGGCGTCGCCGGTGCTCGGGGATGATTCCTATGGTGGTTATATGTCCGGTGTGGTCGGGCTCGAGCAATCCGATTACAAAGCCGGCCATGGCGCTGTTTTGGGTAACTATGCGGTACGAAACGGATTCAGGCGCGGTGAGTAAATATTCGAATGTGTCGCGACTGTAGGCTTCACCGTCAACAAAGCATCGCTGATCCAAACGCCAACACTCGTCGATTTGCGAAATGGTGAGCGGTCGAAGATCGTAACGCGCATTTATGGGTGGGACCAACGCAATGCTGGTCTGAGGCTCTGGTGACTGACGGCCATTAAGCCACCACCGCGGACGAAATTTCTTGAGAACTGCCATAACGCAATTGCGATCAGCCGACAACTGAGAGCGTGGCGAAGATTATAGCCTGTTACCCACGCCCGTTTACAAGTGTGACCTTTGCCGGATGGTGTCCTACTTTGAAAAGCGGCGTTCAGAGTGCCGATTTTGGTCGGGCTTTTATCGAGCGAGAAAGAATCCAACTCAGGTTGGTAGTCTAAAAACCTGTCCATTAAGACGCCAGCGTACGTTCCAGCAACTCACAATATGAGCATACAGTCACCGTAGCTGTAAAAACGATAACCTTCTTTGACAGCGTGCTGATACGCATCCAGGATTAAGTCGCGACCAGCGAAAGCGCTTACCAGGATCAAGAGCGACGAGCGAGGCAAATGAAAATTCGTCAGCAGCACGTTGACGGCGCGAAATTTGTAGCCGGGCACGATCGTTAGATCAACCACTCCAGACAGGGTTCGAATTCGGCCGGCCTCGTTGGCCGCAGATTCAAGCGCCCGGGTAGTGGTTGTTCCCACCGCGATTACGCGTCCTCCACGCGCCTTTGTGTCGTTAATTTCAGCGGCGGCCGAGGGCGGAATTGATGACCATTCCGGCGCAACGCGATGGCGCCGCACATCGTCAGTGCGCACTGGTTCAAAGGTTCCATAGCCCACGTGCAAAGTAATTTCAGTGATGGAAACGCCTCGAGCTTCAACCTCGCGCAGAACGTTCTGATTGAAATGCAGTCCGGCAGTGGGGGCCGCAATTGCTCCTCGCTGATTGGCATAAATTGTCTGATAGCGATCCCTGTCGTGCACATCGCCAACCGGACCGCGCCTAATATACGGAGGCAGCGGCGTCTCACCGAGATCGTCGATGATGCGATCCAGGGGCTCATCAGTTTCAAATCGAACCACGCGCCTGCCGTTATCCAGCAAATCGATAACTTCGGCTTTGACTCTGGAACCGCCAAAGACGATTCGCGATCCTTTGCGCAACCGTCGCGCTGGGCGAGCCAGCGCCTCCCAAGCGTTTGTCTCAATTTCCCGGATCAGGAGCAATTCCACTGCGCCGCCTGAAGGTGCGCGCTCGCCTATCAGCCGCGCTGGAAATACCCGAGTGTTGTTGAGAACCAGAGCGTCGTTCGCATTTAAATATTCCGGCAGAGCTTTGAATTGAGCATCCGCCCACGTTTGTGACCCGCGATCAACCACCAGCATGCGCGAATCAGCGCGCTCGGCCAAAGGGTTCTGTGCAATCAACGCTTCTGGAAGTTTGTAATCAAAATCCGAAATGTGCATGCCGAGGTGTGACTTGCGGCGGGTGACGCCGATTAGGAAAACGAAGCGGATGGAACATTGATGCCGGGCGCCTCCACCGGGTGCTCCATGTGTTCGCGATGAAAGACGCTGGTCAATTGGGCCCCAAACAGTAGGACCAGACTCGAAACATAACCCCAGGTCAGCACCGCTACTACCGCGCCGACCGATCCGTAAATCTGATCGTAATGAAAATAATTCAGGCTCCAGGCAAAAACGTACTTTGCCGCTTCCCATAAAAGGCTGCCAATCAACGCGCCCGGAATCGTGTCGCGGACGGTTACGTGGGCGTTGGGCATAAAGCGATAGACAATCATGAAAAGCGTGAAGGTCACTAATAAACTAACCAACGCAAATACGATTTGCCAGAAGACACTGCCGACTGAAGCCAGCAAACGATAGTTCTCCAGTTGTCTCGGTGACAATCGTCCGGCGATCTCCTGCAGCGCCACCAGAATCGACGTAACAAACACTGAGAGCGACAGCAGGACGCCGACGCTTCCCACCATGCCCAACGTCAGGGCGCGACCGTGAAGAAAAGTACGCGGCGTCGTTCCCCAGATGCGATTCAACGCTCGCTCAACCACGGCAAAAACCCAGGATCCGGCCCATAACACAATTACCCCACAGGAAATGATCACTTCGGTGTTGACGTTCGAAAGCGATTTAAGTGTCTCGTGGAGAAATTTACCTGAGCCGGGGTAGACCTGAACTACGTGAGTAATCATCTCGTTGCCGGCGGCAATTCGATTGCTCAGCGCCAGCAACAATAACAGCGCGGGAAACAGCGTCAGCAGTCCGAAGTAGCTCATCGCCGCCGCCGAAGTAAACAGGTCGTTCTCATGAAATTGCTGGATGGCGTGCGAAATCATTCGCCCCCAGGGTGAACGATTACGGACTCCAAAGGAATGACGGGAAAAGCGCTTCATAACTGGTGTCGCAAATTGATAATTTGCGGTTCTGCGTTTAGAAGCGGCACTCTTGCCGCAGCTTTTGTTTAGAGGCCGGTTGCCACCGCCCGGCGGGTAGTAGCCCGCCTCTAAACGATCGATTCACTCAAACAGAATCAAACAGGCTCGGCCGTTGTTGTCCCCTCTTGATTCCGAAATGTTGATAAGCAAGTTGCGTTGCCATGCGGCCCCGCGGCGTGCGATTGAGGAAGCCAATCTGAATTAGGTATGGTTCGATGATTTCTTCGATGGAATCTTTCTCTTCGTGAATCGCCGCCGACAAAGTACCAACGCCCACCGGCCCGCCTTCAAACTTTTCAATGATCGTACGAAGTAGTTTCTGATCCATTTCGTCGAGACCGTAAGTATCGACTTCCATGCGATTGAGCGCGTCGTTGGCAACTTCCTGAGTAACGCAGCCTTGATTTTCAACTTCAGCGTAATCGCGCACACGTCGAAGCAAACGATTGACTATACGGGGCGTGCCGCGCGACCGTCGGGCGATTTCCCGGGACCCACCTTCGTCGATCTTCAGCTTAAGAATTTCCGCGGAACGCTTGCAAATTATTTCCAAGTCCTCGTGCGGATAAAAATCCAAATGAAAGAGAATTCCAAACCTGCCACGCAACGGTGCGCTGATTAGGCCAGGCCTTGTTGTCGCTCCGATAAAGGTAAATTTCTCCAGCTTATATCTGTGGGAGCGCGCAGCCGGACCTTGCCCGATCATGATATCAAATTGGTAATCCTCCATCGCCGGATAGAGTTTCTCTTCGATGGCTGGCTGAAGACGATGAAGTTCGTCGATGAAGAGCACATCGCGAGCGTCCAAGGTCGTCATTATTGCAACAAGGTCTCCAGAGTGCTCAATCACGGGCCCAGCCGTTGAATGCAACTGTGCATTCATTTCCTTAGCAATAATGTTCGCCAATGTCGTTTTACCGAGTCCCGGGGGCCCGGTCAGCAAAACATGATCGAGAGCTTCCCCGCGACGCCCTGCAGCCTTCATGAAGATGCTCAGATTTTCTTTCACCTTGCGTTGTCCAATGTATTCGGCAAGTCGCTTCGGCCGCAAAGACAATTCAAACTGCTGATCGTCTTCTGGTAGCTTCGCCGCGCGCGTGCTGACGGGTGCCAACTTCTTCTTTGAAGGCTCACGCCGTTTCACCGTTCGTTTTGAACTCGCTGCTGAAGCGTTCCCTTGTCCTTGGCCCTTACTCATCAAGTCACATTCCCACTAGAAGGCTATTCTGTCCGATTTCTGCAAATTACAGTAGTCGCAAAGCACTTGAATATTGTTCTCAGAGTTTCCTCCGCCTTTCGAGACTGGAATGATATGGTCGAAGTGTAATTTCTCTGCTGAGCCGCATCTAACGCACTTGCCTGCGTCCCTAGTGTAAACCAATAGTTTCACCGCTTCCGGTATGGCGATTCTCTTGATCCCGACGTCACCTACTACACGCTCTATCGTTTGGACTTCTTGCCTCAATCTCCTCAATCTACTGTCGTCCGAGTATGCTTGCCGTTTGATCAGAAGGATCGCTTCTTCCTCACTGGCATCATCAAGATGTTCGGCCTCAACGCTGAATATCTGATTTCTGAAGATGAACGCCCCAAAGAAATATTCACCTTCAAATCTAAAACTCCCGTCCGAAGCCAGATTAGCAGGAGTTGTATGTTGAGCCATCAAGACTTCATTAGCAACGGGGCATTCGATCGTGTGCATCCTGGCGGAAGGACCCTGGCCGATAATTAGCGGCAGAAGTAACACGGTAGTAGGCACATATTGATCGAAATTGTTGTTGGTAAGGACAAGTAAAACGTCTTTGCGAGTTTTACCCGCTAGCGTTATCTCATTCCTGTCATTCAGCTGTCCGACTTTTTTGACCTTCATCGAGTTATGGGATTAACAGGTACATTAATCTACGTCTTCGCCAACGAACGAAGGCTCCGGCGCAGTATCAACTCAACAGAAAGTTCGCCCCCCTCATCGATCGCATTCGTGACGGCCTTCTCGGCGGGCGTTTTTTGGTATCCAAGATTTGCCAACGCCGACATCGCGTCGTTGCGCATCGAATCGCCAGTAGTCGCGCCACCGGTGGCCGCAGCCTGCGCTGAGAATTCCTCTTCCAAAGCCGGCGAAGACAGGGCCGCCATCTTTTCGCGCAGATCAACCACGAGGCGTTCTGCCGTTTTTCTGCCGACGCCCGGTATCGCGACCAGACGGACCAGATTGTTTGTGCGAATGGATGCGATCATTTCATCGGCGCTCATT
>DATNNY010000291.1:0-10927 GCA_035601635.1 Pyrinomonadaceae bacterium | reverse complement strand
GGCGGGTGTCCAGGCATAATCCTCAACGCCGGTAAATGTTTTGATGTACATGGCAATACTCCGCGTCTTTAAGTCGAAGGTCTTGATCAGCCACTCCTGATCGGAAACTTTGTGCACGAAACTGAATTTGTTTTCGTGCGGTACGCGCCGCAAAATCCGACCGGGATTTTCGGCAATCACTTCCGCCTTGCCGGATCGCAGATCTACCAACTGCAAAGTATTAGGTTTGCCTAAAACAAAAAGCGCCAACGTGTTTTCATCGACCCAAAGGTGATAGCCGACTGGTTTGATGCTCTCCAGGACTAACGATGGCGCGCCGCCGGCCAGCGGAAACTTCCAAAGCCTTTGCGTTCCGTCGCCTTCCACCCGGACCACGGAAATAAATTTCCCATCCGGCATCAGAGTGGGCGAGTACTCGCTTTCGGGCGTGTTGGTAACCTGAGTCGTAGCCGCGCTGCCAATGTCATAGCGATAGATGTCCGCCTGCTTGTCTCTAATCGAGGTATAGAGAACGCTCTTCCCATCGGACATGAATGCAGGTTGATTGTTGTAGCCGGTGAAGTTCGTGATCTTTACCGGCTGGCCCAGCTTTAACTTACCGCCCGGCCTGGTCGACAGGTCGATAATAAAAATGTCCGTAGCCGGCGGGGCAGGCGTGGGTGATGGGGCTTGAGCGAACGTCGCAGCAGAGAGAATTAGAACGACGAATGACAAACATATCACCTGGTGGAGGCAATTTTTCATGGCCTGAGATTAGCTCAGCGAACCCGGAATTAGAAGGCTGTTACAGAACCGGGAGCGGTAGCGACCGGATGCGGCATTTCACCTGAAGAGATATCCGGTCAACGTTCGGCGACGCGTGGGGAGGTGAGCTTAGCATCCCCTCGCTACCGCTCGGGGTCGACATTCGAGAAAACTCATCCCTCTGTTGGGGAGGAACAAACTTCATCACAGCCTCAGCAAACTTTCTTGGGCCCTCGGCGATGGTGTCTCTAAACTCCCTTGTCCGAACGTACTGTAATGCTACGAAGAAGGACATCGCCTGTTTCTGTTTCCGGTTGATGCATTTTGCGCTACTAATCCGGAGTGCATCCGAAATTCGGCGCGTTAGTCCTCTCGGATCCGTCGACTTAATAATGCCGCCCACCATCGTGTTGTAATCCGATTCAATCACTGAGAGCGCCTTCTCAATTCCGTCCGGATCGATTATTTCACTAGCAAATTCTGGCCGCATCTCCTCAATCGGAATGCGATTGAAATATCGTTCCTCAGCTACATCCCCAACACTAGCGGGACGAACCTCTCCAGAGACCTTGTCAAAGACAAAAAAGTGTTCACCGTCTTGTGCAAATCTCCTCAGGCTGCTCTGAGCCACGTAGTGCTGTTTCTTATAGGCCCGACATTGACGACCAACTCCCGTTTTGTAATGCTCGCATAAGTCGCTTCCCGTTACCACCAAGTCGACACCTCCGCTTGCACACCCGCCCCACCCTATGTGATTATTGGTTCATGGATGCCATCATTCACAACCCCAACATTGTGAGGAGCAAATAAAGAGTGAAAGCGGAGTTATCGCAGTTAATCGCTTTGCAGAACGCTGATACGCATATAAGAAGACTACAGGCCGAAATAGAAAGCATTCCTGAGAGGCGCGCCGAGATCGAAAAAGAGTTCGATCAGCGCGCCTTTGAAATTCGCGCGCTGGAAGAGTTGCGCGATAATGCCCGCAACGAACGCGCCCGCCTGGAAGCCGAAATCTTCGAACAGAAACAACGCGCAAAACGCGCCGATCGAAATCTGATGGCCGCCAAGAAGCCCGACGAATACACGGCCGCAATTCGCGAAGCCGATGCCGCCCGTAAACAGATTTCGGCGTTCGAGACTCAGGTCCTCGAGCAGATGGAGATTGCTGAGCAGGCGGAAAAAGATCTGACGGAGCGGGCGCCGGAAGTCGAGAAATTGGGCGCGGACATGAAAGCTCGCTTCAAAGCTTTCGACGAACAAGTCCAGACGCAACAGCAGCAAGTCGCTGTCGCCCTGACCGAACGCGAACGCCTCTCGAGCGAACTTCCCAAAGCCACCAGCGCGCTCTACAAACGGATCGCCGCGCGCATACGGGATGGCGTGGCAATGGCTGAAGCGCGCAACGGCGCCTGCACCGCGTGCCACATGTCTCTGCGACCGCAGATCATGGCCGACGTACGCCGCGGCGCGGAAGTGATCACTTGCGATAACTGTAATCGGATTCTTTACTACGCGCCGGACAACGCTGCGCAACCAGTCGGCGCTTCCTGATTCAGGTTTTTTCTCCGCATGATCTCCGGACGCCGAGGTGCAGAGAACTTCCCACCTACAGTCGATTCGTTTTGCCCGGATTCCTTTTCTTTGAAACATCACTGAAGCACAGAGTCATTTCTCTCTGACGTTTCGCTCGTCATGATCGAAGCCGGCTGTTCGTTGAATCGGAGGGTGCAGTCATTGGAACTCTTCAAAGAGATTATCTCGACCTATCAGCGCCACGGCTGGGAGTTAAAGCGCGTCTTAATCAAACCAGCGACGCGAAGTGATCTGAACGAGCAGGCTGTCGGTTTAATCAGCCAGGCGAGTTTGATTGACGCCGAGTTTGATGCGCTGTGGTTTGCGCGCCCTTCGAACGCGGGCCGGGAAGCGTGGGAGCTACGCCTCCTGGCCGATCACCCGTACGCATTATTTGCGGCTTTCGAAGCTGACGAGACCGAAGAAGAACGTGAAGAAGCGCGGCTGGAAATGGAGCATCAGATGAGAGAAGAAGCCCAAGAGTCAGAACCGCCGGCGGTAGCGGGCGGTTGATCTATCGCTGACTACCGGTCGCGACCCATGGTCACTGAAATTCTCAGAGGCTCACCGTCGCGCAATAAACCTACTTCAACAGGGTTCTTTGGAATAGCCCGGCGTACTCGCGAAAGAAGTTCAGCGCTGGTTCGGATCGGGGTCTTGTCAAAGTCGGTTATGATGTCACCAGTCTTGATTCCGAAAAGATCAGCTGGGCCATTTGGCTCCACCCAATCCATGCGCACCCCGAAGGTCCTGGTGTCCGGGTTATTAACATTGCTGGTTCGATTACTTTCGAATCCAAATTTTCCTCTGCCTTCCGGACGGCTGTCGAAAACTCGTCTTAGTTGATTAAAGCCGCTTTCGGAGATAGTCGTCAGGAGCGTTTTCTTCGTGACGCCATCGCGGAGATAGACCACTTCGACTGTCTTGCCTACCGGCGTCTGGCGCAGCAGATCCATCATCTGACCGTCGTCGGCGACTGCGTGACCATCGAAGCTGGTGATGACATCTCCGCCCACGAGTCCGGCCTTGTCCGCGGGTGAGTCTGGAGGCGAAACCGAATCAAAGGTCACTCCTCCTTCGGTAGTTTTGAGATCATCCACACCCACATAGGAACGTGGCGCCGAAAACACCGCCGCAGGCCCTGAGCGAGGAACGCGGAGCTTGAGCATGCTCAGGCCGCCGCCGCTCGCGAAAAATAATCCCAGGACAATCCACATCCAGGTCATGCCACTTAAACCCAAACGGCGCCGGCGAGACGGCTGACCACTGGCGTATTGTCGAGCCATGGGCCCGCCCGCGCCGGCAGCATATTGAGTATTGAATTGCGCGTTCGGCGCGGTCGTGCCATTAGGCAGTCTCACCGTTTCGGTATACTCGGCCGGGCCTTCACCAAGCCGATTCCCGCACGACCGACAGAAACGCATTTCCGGCGGCATCGGCGCACCGCATTGCGCGCACGGAGTTGCGCCGCGCTGATCTTCCGAACCGGAACCGCTTCCGCTGAACTTTGGCTGAGGCTGCATCGCGAAATGTGCTCGAAGACTTTGCCGACGGTCGAATGACTAGCGCCGAATTATACGCTGATTGAGAGGGATTGGTTGCGTATTTTTGCCGGCCTTGCCGTGTCTCAGAAGCCCGACCTTAAGGAGGGTCAGCATTCGTGCTTGCTATCCAGTATTAGATGCCCTCCCTCACAGTTGGGCTTCTGACACGGATAGGCAGGCCGGTTTACGAACCCCATCCGACCAAGTATAGTCAGAAGAACCCCAGAACCGGCAACAAAAGGCAATTACATGGAAGTGACCAAAGCCCTCGCGGCTTTACAGCCGCTTTACGGCAAAAGCAATATCGAAATCGTAACTCGCGACGGACATCGGGTCCGTGGGGTCGTCCGCAGCATGAAAACTACCCAGGCCCTGACCACGCCGACCGTGAAAGTTGAGCGCGCCGACGGCGAGATTGTAAAGGTCCCCTTCTCGTCCATCATCGAAATCATCAATCACAATCCGCGAGTTTGACTGTGCGGGCGGTCCGCTCCACCCTTAATCCGAGTTGCTCAAGTGATGCCGGGAGCGCGGACGTCTCGTCCGCACCCGCGAGTGAAACTCGCGTCGCCGGTTCTTCCACAGAAGTACTTGCTGGGCCGCGATTCGCGCTGGCGCGCTTAGTGCGGACGGGACGCCCGCGCTCCCAGCGGAAAAGAGGCTCATGATCGAACGCTGAGCTTCTTGACAGCCTCCGACCTTTTCCTGCTTACTGCTCGCTGCTTACTGCCAACTATCAAGATGTCTCTGGAATTCACCGTCGAATATCCCTGTGTGTTGCGCGCTCGCTATTCAGAAAAGCATCTGCGCGAGTGGGGCCGCCTGAGCAACCTGCACACAATTCTCACGACCGGAGATCAAAGCGCGCCCGGCCCTGACAAGATCGAGTGGATCGAAAATGCCGGCGCTCAAATGGAACTGGTGCAAGTGGAGACAGCCGTCTGCGCTAATTGTCCCGCGTGTCTGCCGCCCGGCATCGCCGGAGAGGGCGAGGCGGTCGGCTGCCTGGGCCGGATCAACTATGCCATCGATGCGCAGTTTGAAAAATTCATGGCCGACCGGGTGCAACTGGCGCTCGACACTCTCGATCACGAAGACCAGCCGCGGCTGCTGCGAATTCTCGTCGATCCGGAATCGCCTTTCGATGGTGAAGCGACAAAAGAACTGCGCCGGGTGACGACCGCCGAGGGCCTCAGGTTTTTTGAATTACGGCTGCCGATCAAATTGACGCGTGCAGGATCGCATCTGACGACTGACAATGTATTTGACTTGCTGGCCGGCTTTCGCTCAGAGGACGCCGAAACCACCAGCTACAACCGCGAGTTCCCGCTGTCAGCTACCGCCGACTATTACGATTTTCTCGACCTGATGCTGCGTAATGACCTTAGTGCTTCCGAAGCATCGCGGCTGCACGCGCGTAGCCGCAACTATGCGCAGTTCCTGCGACTGCTGTCCGCGTTGGAACGCGCGGAAGCATTAAACGCTCGCGTGTTGATTGATTAGGGAGCGCCGAAATCCTTGACTGCTCAGCGCTCACCGCTCACTGCTTCCTCATCCACCTGCCTGAGGCTGTCCAAAATCAGATTCGTATTACTCGCCGCTTCGATAGTGATTGGATGTGTCTGCGCCGACTTCTGAAAGTCAAACCTGCCGCCGGTAATTTCGACGATTTGCCGAAAAGCTTCCTGGGCCAGGAGCGGCCCGCTTTCAGCGCCGACGATTTGCCCGTCGTTGAAAAGGACGCGCCCCGCTTGCGCATTATTTGTGAGCAGCAGGACACCAGTCAGTCGCGAGTTTTCGATTGCCTGGATGGCGTCAAAAACGCTGATAACTGAAAGGTCGCCGGCAAAACTGATACCCGGCTTCATGCTTTGCGGCTCGGTTTTCGGCGCCGGCTTGGTGTGCACCTCCGGATGACGGGCGCGCCGGATCGCTTCCAACCCGCTGCCGATCGAGATGCGAGAGTCGAGTTGCTTGGCTTCCAGCAGACGATCATGCGCGGCATCGAAATCATCGCGCTCGATGTAGAGACTGGCCAGGGCCAGGCATTGGCGCGCCGCTTCCTCGGGATGTTTGTGGGCCGCGCCGACTTCGCGCATGCACTCACGCAGAGGGATAGATCGCGGGTTATGCTCGAGCGCCGTCTTCAGACGCTTCAGAGCTCGATCAGGCGAGCCGTACTTGATAAAAAGTTCGGCATCAAGCAACGCAGTTTCAACTTCGCCAACGGGCTCTTTATGATCCTTGTTCATATTTCCATCAAGCGCGTATCAGCAGTCCGACTGTCAAGAGAGGGCAACTCACCGCCGAAAAGCTTGCAGATTTTAACACAGCCACTTTTTGGAGTGCGCTGACTTGTCAGCGCTTTGGTCAGCGGCGACTTGTCGCCGCGAGCTGGCGAGTTCGGCTTCTAAGATGGCCGCGACAAGTCGCGGCCGATAAAAGCGGTAACAAGTTACCGCACTCCAAAGGCCACTGTTATACTGCTCACCGCTCACTGCCAACGGCTCACTGAGATGTCCACCATCCAGAAAGACTTTGATCGCATCGCCCTGGTCTCGCCCGACGGTTCGACTCAGAACAATCATTATCACAACTTCATCCTGCGGCAGCTTCCGATCGATTGGCAAAATGCGCTGGAAGTAGGTTGCGGCAAAGGCGAGTTCTCACGCCGGTTGGCCGAACGTTCAAAGCAAGTGCTGGCCCTCGATCTTTCACCAGAGATGATTCGCATAGCCCGCGAGCAATCAACCCGCTGTCCGAATATTGAATTTCAGATCGCGGATGTGATGTCGTATGACTTGCCGCCGGAAGGCTTCGATTGCATCGCCAGTCTGGCGACGCTGCATCACCTGCCGCTGCGAGAGATTCTGTTGAAAATGAAAGCGGCGCTGAAGCCAGGTGGAGTTCTGCTGATTCTCGATCTGTTCGAACCCGAGCGAAACCTGGTTAAGCCGGCCGGCTTTTTCGACAGTGTAATCGTTAACGCTCTGGCCATTCCGCTGAGTGTCGGCTTAAGACTGATTCATCACGGCCGCCTGCTTCCCAGCCGCGCTGCCCGCGACGCTTGGGCCGCGCACGAGCGCCACGACATCTATCCGACGATGGACGAAGCCCGCGTCCTGTGTGCAGAGATCCTTCCCGGCGCAGAAATCAAAAAGCATCTGCTGTGGCGATACTCAGTGGTTTGGCGAAAGTGAACAACGCGGGCGTTCCCACCGCGCGCTGCTGGACCAAAGAGGAGGCGACTTATTGCTGGGAGCGCGGACGGCCCGTCCGCTCTGACCGCGCCGCGCGAGCAATGAAGTCAGTACCACAGACGTCAGCGGGTGGGCTTAAACAGATTCAGCTCTGCGCCGGCTAATCACCCAGAAAGCACCGAGCAAACCGCTTGCCGGTGACAGCAGCAGACCAACCACGTCAACCAAACCCGAATGGCGCATAAACACCAATGTAGCAAGCTCGTTGACAGAGTCAGCCGAAGCCTCTATGGTTCCTCGCGAATTCCTTTTGTTAGTTCGCGAAAGAATTCTTCACTAATAACACTGAAGAAAGAGGAGAAACCCTATCATGCACAAAGTTGCGATTCGTACTTCCTCGGGCCACTATCTGACAGCGGTCAAGGGCGGCGGCATGGGCGAGGCAGCGAACGTTCTGCCCATCCATACTGACGCGGGAAAGGTCGGCGGCTGGGAACAATTCAAAGTCCGTTTCCAGACCGATGGCCATTGCACGATTCAGACGCAATCCGGCTATTACCTGACGGCGGTAGGCGGCGGGGGCGTCGGGGAACCGGCCAACACCCATCCCGTTCATACCGATCAAAAAGAGATCGGCCCCAATGAGAAATTCACTCTGGTGGAACAGGGAAAGGGTGTCTATGCTTTTCAGACTGAGAAGGGAACTTATCTGTCCGCAGTAGGCGGGGGCGGTAAGGGCGAAGCTGCCAACAAACTGCCGATCCATACCGACACCAAAAAGGCCGGCGGCTGGGAACATTTCATCATTGTTCCGGTGAAGGGAGATCACGCTAAGAAGAAGAAACACTCGTCAGGCCATGGCCGACACGGGTAATGGGCTAAAATATTCCTAGCCCATCCTCAGCGCGCGACAGAACGTGCGCCTTTGATCCGATGACCGACTGATGATTGGCAGCGCCATGAGGTCAGAACCGGGACCGGTAGCGACGGGGTCACAGACTCAACTCGAATAGCCGCAAATTTGGAGTGCGCCGGGGCGCTTTGGTAAGCGGCAGCGACCAGTCGCCCCGAGGCTGGCGATGGCACTGTGATGATCGCGCCAGGTCGCGGCCCATAAAAGCGTCATATGGATCTCCTTCCTTTTTAGATCTTCTGCACAGCGTTACTTCAGCACCGACTGATCATCCTCAAATAATTGTGTCGTGTGTTCGGTGACACTCTGCGGGCTAACCATCTCCGCCGTTTTGATGCGCTTAGAATAATCAATTGGAGTTTGAGTGTTGTGTGCGGCAGACAAATTAGGGCGGCGTCCTGTTGCACTCAATTCTCTCGGCTGTGACTCCGACACTTCCCTTGGGTCATGCTTCCCGAAGAGAAGGGTATAAACCGCTTGTGCTAATCCCAGCAGGAAGATGATAAATGGAACCCAAAAAGGAATCGGTGAATCGAAGTTAACCGACAACGCGACAGCGAGAGGCAGAAGAAAAGCACTAAGGACAATCAACTTCGCACCCAGGCGAACCCCTTTTCGTCGCAACCTGGCAGGCTTCTTTTGCGGCTCTGCTTCGCGTGTTACAAGTACTCCATTATTGGGGATCAATTCTGCCACGAAGTTGAGTTGAAATCCGCACCGCGGACAAAAACGGATTTCGTCAGAGGTTTGCTGCTGGCTACACCTGGGACAAAACATTCAACCTCTCTTCCTTGAAGCTGCGACATAATCGAACATACGCTTAACCAGGGTAACGATGGCCCGTGAACAAAGTTCAACTATTCTTGAGTAGATCGGAAGGTGAGAGAGGTCTAACGCCTCTCATCAGCTGGGCCGCGTAATTATCGAATTGATGAGTAGCGCCGCGACAAGAAATATTAGAGTTATTGCCCGCAGGCACCGCAACTATTACCTCTTGCGGGAAGCCGAACATCTGTGTTGACCGGGCGCGGCGATTACATTCAACGTTCGATTCAGTCGATCAAGTTGAGAAAGACGCCTCCGCGCTCCGATCCAACGACGTGATATATAGCCGGTATTAGTTGTGTGCCTGAACAACAACTTGCCGGATATTTTGGTTAGACGAGCCATAGCTTACGATTGCTACGTCAAGATCAGCGCGCTTGTAGAGATTCAAGGCACGTTGGATTCCTACAATGATCCAATCGATTTCGTTGCCAAACGCTCCTCCGCCGAGAAGCGTAAGAAACAATCTGTTGTTTCCATTCTTTGTCGAATTCAAGATCGCAGCACAAATCGTTGCCTCGTAGGAAGCCTCTAGAACGAGCCGTGCGAATTCCGCCCAAAGACTCGAAGAATGATGGGAATACGCAACTGGCAAGGCGGAGCAATAGACCTGCGAGACCATGTGCTTGGACTCATTGAGCGTCACCTGCGTATTCCACTGAATGCCGATTCGTAGCAACTGTCGTAATCCATCAAGCTCGCTTTCGGTTGATGCTCGAAGTCGATTTGAAATCTCGACCAAACCGCTATGCGATGCCAAAGCATAACCGTTCCTCATTTCCCAAAGACGGCTCTCGGAATTTCCCAACGCTGCTCCGATATCCGCAAGGCAATCGATTTGGTTTTTTGCGGATTGGCCGATTTGCCCATCTACGATTGCAAAGTAGTTTCGATAAATCGTTCCCGCACCAGCCGCGACAGCACACGCTGGCCCCTGAGTAGGGTCATTCTCATAAATTCCAACGCCATGCTCAGGCGTTACACTCGGAGACACCATTTCAAGCAGATTGAACTGGGAAGCTACCTGAAAAAGCGAACCAGCATTTGATTCGTTTGTGTGCAAATTCTGGACGTTGGCAACTACTTCGCGTACCGATATTCTTCCGGCCCTATGCCGACTCGAATGGACACATTCTCTCAGTTCGGCCAAAGACGGGGTCTCCAATTCTCCGCATACCAACACCTTTCCGTTTATATGAGATGTCAATGTATTACCGCACACGGAGATATTCTCACGAGTCTGTTGTGGGGATTCCTCCGGAAAACCGGTCAATGCCTCAAACCACATCATTTGACTCCATCAGGCGACATACCGATCGACTTGACCGGGCGCGGCGATTACATTTGGGCGGCCTGGACAAGAACTTCAGGCGCTCTTATTCTTTTCATCCCAGTTCATCGGCTCCCACAATTCGACCTTGTTCCCGTCCGGATCCATGATCCACGCGAACTTCCCGTTTTCATGCGATTCGGGGCCGCCGACGATTTCGATCCCGCCCGCGCTTAGCTGCGCGATCATCCCGTCAAGATTGTCAACCCTGTAGTTGATCATGAAAGGTGAGTCACTGGGGCTGAACCACTGGCTCTCTTTTTCCGCGATCTGCCAGACGGTGAGTCCTTTGTCCTCGGCCCCGTCATCTGGCCATCTTAGGACGGCGCCGCCGAAGCTCTCTAGTGGCATGCCCAGGTGCTTGTGGTACCAGCTCGCAAGCGCGGCCTTGTCGTTCCTACTCTTGAAGAAGACGCCGCCGATTCCGGTAATTTTCGCCATCGTTGCCTCCATTCTAACTAATTTGCTAACGGCCTCAGCCGCCCCACGGTTGAGTTGACGCCGCGGCGCGAATCAAAGCACCCTCCGCCGCACCAAGCAAGTTGCGAGAGGCGCTCCCGCCACTCGCGTCCAACGATTTGATAATCAATAGAGGCGGCCGAAAGCGAACGAAGTAAACTGCGTTTGCTTTACCAACCCTTTCGCCAAAAAGGAGGCAGCCTCTGATGAAGTTCTACTGCGGAATCGATTTGAGTGCAAGAGATTGTCACGTGTGTGTGATCGACGAACAACTGAAGATAGTGGTGCAGCAAAAGCTGCGCAATGAGTTGCCGAGAATCTGCCAGCTGCTCGGGCCCTA
>DATNNY010000290.1:0-16457 GCA_035601635.1 Pyrinomonadaceae bacterium | reverse complement strand
TGTCCGGCGAGTCTCATCAATTTCCGGCGACATCATTTCAAAAGGCCAGCCTACGGTACGGAGAATCTCAGCCCGGCGTGGACTCCCCGACGCGAGAACGATCTTCGGCAGCTCGATAATTCGCTGACGAGTGCTGGGGCGGGCGGCTAAATCATCTGGTTTCGGCACACTCACTTGGTTGTTTCGCTTATCTTCCATTAAACTTCATGTTCATTTCGTGTCAGATAGTGGCATAGACTCTTCAGTCTGTGATCCGATGCTCCTAAAACTCAATCACAGACTTAAAGTCTGTGCCATTAAGAACGTGGGGCCAGATGATAGACGTTGCGCGCTTGTTACCCAAACTTCTGAATGCCACCGGCGCGAATCCGGAAATGGCTGAGATTGCTGCGAAGATCGCCTGGACCCGCGCCGCCGGCGACGGCTTGCGTCGACACGCCATTCCTTTCCGATTGTTTCGCAAGTCCCTGGTCGTTTCGGTGGCGGACGTTATCTGGCAAAAGCAAATGCAGTCGATGAGCACCGAACTAATCTCGCGTATCAATAAATTGCTGGGTCGCGAGGTGATTGATGATATCGAGTTCCGCATCGACCCAACCACAGTCGCGCAGGTACGCGCGAATTCGCAAACCGGGCGCAGCGCGCAAGACAAAGTCAGGGGACCCCTCCCGGATGAGTTAATTTCAGCAGCCAGCGAGATTGCAGATGAAGATCTAAGAGAACGATTTATTCGCGCCGCCGAAAATTGCATCGCGCGTCGCGAAGCACGGACCAACACTTAATATGCCGATTACTGAAGGCGACATTGAAAAAATCGCGCAGCTCGCGCATTTGGAGATCACGGACGACGAGCGCCGGCTCTTTGCGCCGCAGATTTCGGAGATCGTGAGCTACGTCGAACAATTGAACGCGATCGATACGAGTGCGGTCGAACCGGCGTTGGGCGGCCTCACTCCCGAAGGCGAACAGACAGAGTCATGGCGTCCCGACCAAGTTCAGCCGTCGCTGGGACAAGCGCTGGCACTGGATCAGGCGCCCGACGCGGCCGCCGGTCATTTCCGCGTACCGAAAGTTTTGGCTTAGTTCGAGCATGATCGGAATAGTCTGAGCTTCTTTGGTGTGATTTCGTGGATCTCACTTAGTCGTCGCCGACACGATCCACGAAACAAAACTATTTCACGAAAAAAGTTTTGAGATTATCGGAGAGAGTTCGGTAACTATCTTATCAAACCATGTCTGACAGCATTGCAAAACTGCGAGACGGCATCGAGCACGGCAATCACACCGCCCGCGCCGTAACGGAATCCGCCCTGGACTCAGCGGAAAAGCTAAACGGTACCCTCAATGCGTTTCTGGAAATTGGCCGCAAACAGGCTTTGCATCGAGCCGCGCAGGTTGATGCCATCGATCAGACTGACAAAGCAAACTTGCCTCTCGCCGGCGTTCCGATCGCTGTCAAAGACAATATCTGTGTCCGGGGCATGCAGGTCTCTTGTGGCTCACGCATCCTCGGACCATACCACCCGCCTTACGACGCGACGGCCATTACTCGATTGCTCGCCGCAGGTTCGGTGATTATCGGCAAGACAAACTGCGACGAGTTTGCGATGGGCTCTTCAAACGAGAATTCCGCGTTCGGGCCGGTGAAAAATCCCTGGGACACTGCGCGTGTACCCGGCGGTTCCTCCGGGGGTTCAGCAGCGGCGGTCGCGGCGGGAATAGTCCCGGTATCCCTCGGCTCTGACACTGGAGGATCTGTGCGCCAACCTGCTGCTTTTTGCGGCGTGATCGGCTTGAAACCAACCTATGGCCGCGTGTCGCGTTATGGTTTGGTCGCATTCGGTTCGTCACTGGATCAAATCGGCGTGCTGGCCCGTACGGCGGACGATGTCGCGGCGGTGTTGCAGGTCATCGCGGGAAGTGACCCGCACGATGCGACCACCGCCGACGTTCCGGTCCCTGACTATTCAGCGGAGATAAACCAAGATATAAAAGGAATGCGTCTGGGCGTCTCGAGAGTGTTACTGGGGGAAGGCCTCAACCCGGAAGTGCGCGCGGCGATCGAGCGGTCTATCAAAATCTATCGCGATTTGGGCGCGGAAATCGTTGACATCGAACTGCCCCACGCGAAGTACGCGATTGCGGTTTATTACATCATTGCCACCGCCGAGGCTTCGTCAAACCTGGCCCGCTTTGACGGTGTCCGTTACGGCTTTCGCGCCGAGGACGCGCCGGCCTTGCGAGACATGTATCGCAAAACCCGCGACGAAGGTTTTGGTCCGGAAGTGAAGCGCCGGATTATGCTCGGCACCTACGTACTTTCGGCGGGTTATTACGACGCTTATTATTTGAAAGCCCAAAAGGTGCGCACCTTGCTGCGACAGGATTTTGTCAACGCTTTCGCGAAGTGCGACGCCGTGCTGACGCCGACTACGCCGACCCCGGCATTTTTGTTCGGTGAAAAGGTTGACGATCCGCTGGCGATGTACCTCAACGACATCTTTACGGTGACTGCGAATCTGGCTGGCGTTCCCGGTATTAGCGTTCCCTGCGGATTGTCTGCAGACAGCCTGCCGATTGGTCTGCAACTGATGGGACCTTACTGGAGCGAAGCGCAGTTGCTTCGGCTGGCGCACGCGTATCAAAAGGCGGATCCGTTCACAGCCAAGCCGACCATCCGCGCCTAGAGAACGTTCGGCTGCGGGCACATGGTCACGAAGCAGAACGAAATAGTCCCGTAGGGACGCAATGTTTATAGACCCGGCTGGTCGTTGATTTGCGAAGCTCCTTTAGGAGCGCAATGTTGGTCGCCGCAGCGCAGCCGAATCGGCCTAGCACATATCGCTCCTACAGAGCTTAGTTTTGTTGAGCGCCTTGCGGGCTATAAACATTTGGCTCCTACGGAGCCACTTCCTTTACTGCAAACTTCTTCCTAAACTCCGGTGACCGCCGGCGAAGCTCCAACCAATCCGCAAACAGTATCGGCGTTTGAATCCAAACCTTGAACCACTCTGCAATCTCAGTCTGTTCAGCGCGTTGCAGCTCGTTTAGTTCCTTATCCTTTGCCAGTAACTCTGCGGTTTGCCGGCCGCTTATCGCCAGACTTCGCACCTGCTTTACCGCGCTTTGATCGTCTGCGTTTTCCGCACGTTGCCGTAACCTCTCCAGCTTCTTAATCAAAGCCTCGGCTTTCCTCAGTCTGAGAGGCTTTCCTGCCAGCAGTTCATCGAGGCCCTTTAACTGTCCGCTGTCCTTCTCGATCTTTGCTTCGCGCCAGCGCGCATCGAACTCGATCACTTCGGGATGACGCAATTCAGCTCCTTCATCAGCCAGCACCCGCGCAATTGCCGCCGGACTCTCGTCCGCGCTCGAGCCGAACTGATTGCGTACCGAACGTTGTATCTCACGCAGTTCGTGTTCGCCAACCATGGCGCGGCCCAGCCTATCCCACGCCTCAATGATCAGCCCGCGTTTAGTACGCAGCGCCGGTTTGCGCCTGCGTCTGCCTGGTTCCGTGCCTTCCATGCTCAAACCATACAAGATAGAATCGGATCCTGCTGAAGATGCTTTACACGCGGGCCCATAGTCAACCCGATGAGAAACACACCTACTCACCACCGTGGCGCCCGTAACTGGCGGAGGAGTGTAGCGCTCGTAACCATTCTTCCGGCTCTGCTATTGGTGTCGAACTCGCCTTGCTTCGCGCAGAAACCAGTTATCTTGCGGCGGATCGAATTCGTTGGTCTTAAGAAGCTGTCCAGCCAACAGGTCATTAATGCCAGCGGCCTCAAGGTCGGGAGCACGATTAATCCAGAAGTTCTTGACGCCGCCGCCGACAAACTGATGCAGTCGGGCATGTTTAGAAAGCTGGGATACAAACTGCACACAGCCGATGACGAAGCCACCGTAATTTTTGAAGTCGAGGAAGCGTCCAGAAATTTGCCCGTCGTCTTTGAGAACTTTGTGTGGTTCAGCGAGGCCGAGATCGCCCGGGCGATTAGACAGGATGTGCCGTTCTTTGACGGGACCGCGCCTGAAGCCGGCACGACGACCGACAAGATCGCCGCGGCCTTGCAGCGTCTGTTGGTCCAGAAAAAACTTCCCGGACGCGTCGAGCACATGCCCTATGTCGATCTGGCCAAAGGCACTCAGGAAATCATGTTCACGGTCGAAGGCGTCAAGATCCGCGTCTGCTCTCTGCACTTCCCCGGCGCCGCGGCGATCCCTGAGGCCGACCTGATCAAGGCTTCACAGGCTTTGCTCAAGTCTGATTACTCGCGAAAGGACGCCAGCGGGTTTGCTAATTACACGCTCTTTCCGCTCTATCGGCATCTCGGTCATCTGCGTGCGCAGTTTCAGCAGCCGACCGCCAATCTCGAAGAATCTCCCAGCCCATGCGCGGGCGGAGTGGCGGTCACGATTCCCGTCGACGAAGGCGTGGTCTATTTGTGGGGCACAGCCGAGTGGTCCGGGAACCAGGTCTTGACCAAAGAAGACCTGGCCGCCGCGCTGGCAATGACGTCTGGAGAAATCGCTGATGGCCTCAAGATCGATAAGGGTCTGAAGGAAATGAGCAAGGCCTACGGCCAGAGAGGCTATATTGCCGCCGCCTTAAAAGAGTCGACGGAGTTCGACGATTCAACCAAACGTGTCAGCTATCGATTCAGCGTGAGCGAAGGACCGCGGTATTTCATGGGTAATTTGATTATTAACGGCTTACCCGCTGCCGACGTCGAGCGGCTCAGGGCCAAGTGGACGCTCGGTTCCAACGCAGTATTTGACGAATCCTATATTGATAATTTCAGACAGCACGGTCTGCGAGAATTCATTGCTGCCTATACGCAACGCACCGGCTCTCGCGCCAAAGTAGAAACCGAAATAAAGCCTGATACGCAAAAGCAAACTGTCGATGTCATTATTAGTTTCAGGTGATTTGGGTCCGCTTTAGGACGCTGAAAGCGTCCAATATAGTAGCCGGGGGCAACGCCCCCGGATCGATTCCAAAAATCGCACCCGACCCTGAAGGGGTCGCACAATCTCACATTCTGTGCGACCCTTTCAGGGTCGGACTCATTGGTGCTCGTGAACCGGTGGCGTTGCCCCGGCTATCACATGTCACGCATTCGGCGTGAAGAGTCGGCGCCACGCGTGATAAACCCATGCCGCATGATGAAATCTCAACCTCGCTGCTCGCGGCAATAGCCAACGACTTCAAGACCAAACCCTTCATTCCTTATCGCCTCCTTAAACAAGGCGACGCCCAAACTCTGGGAGCATATCTCTGGCCCCGGCGATTTCGCTTGCGCGATCACAGCGGCGACCAAGAACGTTTGTTCGAAGTCGAACCCGGCAGCCAGGTCCTGGCCCATTGTCGTTGGCAGCCGGATCGAGCCGAGCAGCCGACGCTGGTGATGTGGCATGGCATGGAGGGTTCGACCGCGTCGGCATACATGCTGACCACGGCCGATAAGATGTTTCGCGCCGGGTTTAATGTCTTGCGGGTCAACTTTCGCAACTGCGGCGGGACTGAGCATCTTTCGCCGACGCTTTATCACGGCGGGATGACCGGCGATCTGCGCATCGTGATTGACGAGTTGATAAAGCACGACGGGTTGTCGCGTATCTTCGTCGCGGGCTTTTCTCTGGGCGGCAACATGGTTCTGAAACTCGCCGGTGAGTATGGAGACAATCCGCCGGCGGAAGTGAAAGCGGTCTGCGTGGTTTCGCCTTCGATTGATTTGCGCGCCAGCACAACTCTAATGGCCCGGCGCCGCAACTGGATTTATCAGCAGGACTTTCTGCGGCGTTTGAAAAACCGCATCAAGGTTAAGGAAAAACTGTTTCCGGGTCGTTACGATGTGAGCCTGCTGAATGGCGTTCGCAGCGTCGAGCAGTTCGACAACCAATATGTGGCGCCACACTTTGGTTTTCGAGACGCGAATGATTACTATGCCAAAGCCAGCTAACGCCCTTTCATCGGCCGCATCCGCATTCCGACTTTGATCATTCACGCCCAGGACGATCCTTTCATCCCCTTCGATCCGATGCGTGATCCCTCGATCGCTTCCAATCCTTACGTGCTGTTGCTGGCCACGGAACAAGGCGGACACGTCGCCTTTGTATCGGCGAGCACAGGCGAAGAAAGATTCTGGGCCGAGAGTCGAGTGATCGATTTTTGTAAACTGATCGCCGACAACACAAACAACATTCACGCCGCCGACGGTGCGGCTGGCGATGGTGCAGTAGCCCGACCGTAAGGGAGGGCGTCAATGATCCCGAAGCTCCCCCGGCGCGGCTCATCACGCTGAAGCGATCCGGGGCAGTAGCCCGACCGTAAGGGAGGGCTCCAACGATCCCGAAGCTCGCCCGGCGCCGCTCATCACGCTGAAGCGAACCGGGGCAGTAGCCCGACCGTAAGGGAGGGCGTCAATGACTCACTCGCGACCGTCAGGGAGTCCCCGCACAACTCTTGCAACGCGGCCGCACACCACTTCATCCCGCTGAAAGCGTGAAATAAAATAGCCCAAGGTAAAGCGCGCAGCGCGACACCCTGCGATCACGAATGTAATCGAATCCTCAAGCCCCGTAGGGGCGACAGACATTCCAATCGCGATTCTCCGAATCGACACTACCAGCGCCTCAATTACCCTTCGCCTTTGGCTGGTCCTCATTCTCGTGAACTGAGAATCAATGCGAAGAGCCGCCAACAAAGTGCTTGATTTCTCGCGAGCAAGCGCTATACTCCCCGCGCCATAAGTCCTCGCAAGCTTCTGGTCCTTAGTTAACATCCCAACCCAGGAGGTGACAGGATGGCCCGTTTGCGTCGAACCTCATCGGTTCCTGAAACTCCCCGGCAACGACTTGCCGGAATTAGATCACTAATTTTCCCTCCGCTCATTCTATTGGTCATGATCGGTGGTACTTGGACTGTAGCGGTCGGCCAACGGACAGAAGTGCCGCCAGTGCGAACTACTCTGCCACAGCTTCCGCCGCCCATCACGACCACCACCCTGAATCCAACACAGATACGTGTGCCACTAGGGATTAATACCAACACCAGCGTTAAGACTGAACCGGTCACAGGTGCAGCGGTCATCAGATCTACGGATCGTGTCACAGCCACGAGACCGGAGTCAGCATCCAGTGGCGGAGCACCAAGTCCCGAGGCCAAGGAGTCCGTGATTCGGGCGACAGCGATTCGCCGACTCCAACGCCAGAAGTTCCTTCGCCTGCGCCGAGTCCGATCATCTCTCCGCCAGCATCACCTGAGCGGCCGCGCACAGGCTATAGTCGATCTTCATCTTCTGTTTCGCCGGTAGCTGCATCGAGCCCGAGTCCGTCGGCGAGCGCTTCCACTGAATCACCTTCTTTGCCGTGGATGTGGATTGGCATTGGCTTAGTCGCGCTCGCAATAATCGTGATCATTGCGGCCAGCAGACGCTCGCGGGGAAAGTGATTGATGAGTGCGGGGAAATAAACCGAGCAAGCAACGAGCGGAGTTTGCTCAACTCATGATTCTCGATGCGAGATGAAGACCAGCGAGGAACTTCGCCGCCAAGGAGTCATTCAATGAGCAGAACGATCCGGGCAGTAGCCCGCGCGTAAGCAGGGGCGTTCGTCTTTCTGCCTACTACTTCGCAAAGAAGACCCTTACCCTGTCTTCACGGTATTGGAGGTTTTGCAAATGTCTGATAATGGAGTTTCATCTACTGGCGATTCCGTGGATACAACGAAGTCCTTCGACTATTCAAAGACCTGGTGGGTAGTAAGTTTGGATATTATGTTCAAGGGGCTTTCCGCAATTGGATTGGTCGCGCTCGGCGCTATGTCTCTACAATTCCAGATGAACAACGGAGACTTGCAAAAGAAAGACAACGCGAGGGAGTTAAGTGAACAAGCGTACCTACCGGTCTTCCGCGGGTCGGCTGAAGTCGATCTGGCGTTGGGTGAGATTTCAGCTCAGTTTGGTAGGGCACAACATACAAAGGAGGAGGCGAATCGCGAAAGCGTTTTGGGCACGCGCCTCGCATTTCTTGCCGATTCTCTGTATTTTCCGTCAGTTGATGGGAAGCAGCAGGATTCCAAGGTGCAGTTAATCACTGCACCTGACAATGCTTATGGAGCGGACGATCCCACGATAATTGATTTAGATGCAGAGGACGCCGTTCGTCTTTTAGCGGTACTCATGAGCTTAGAACCGGAGTTTCGCGAAAAAGGCGCACAACATCTTTGGGTTAACGTTGAGGGCGCCCGCGAATCACTCGTCTTTTGGACCAAGGACGGAAAAGAAGTCGATGAACTGCCCCTCGAGCACCGGCTGGTTGCTCCATTCGATATGTGGCTCTCAGAGAGAATGCCCGCCGCCGATATCTATCGTAAGGTTGACATTGATACCCTCGCTGATGAGCTCCGCCGCCAACTCACCGTGAACACTAAATCGATCATATCTAAGGGTCCGACTCTTGCTGATAAATACTTGATTATCCGAAATGACGTAATTCATTCGCGCCAGGAACTGTTTCCAACGTCGAAATGAGAAGGTGGGTCTTTCCATAAGGCGGTTCAGTCCGTCAAAGACTTATCGGCTAATGAACTAACCAACTTGACGGTCTCTGAGCTGACTGTAATTACCTGGCCGATCAAGCGGACGATGTATTGCGGATCATCTGCGCGGTTGGGATCGTTGGTGATGCCGCTGCGTTTGTCGATGCTGACTTGATACTGATCGATGATCCAGTCGAGCGCGGAGCGATTGCCCAGTCGATACTCAAACACTTCGGGCGGGATTTCACTCAGAGTCAGGAAGTCGTTGTAGATGAGCGAGAGCTTGTCTTTGCTCAGCTTCATCCGCTCGACCCGCCAATCAAGCTGTGCGCCCGGCTTCTCAATTCTTTCCAACGGATACTCTGTTTGCTGTTCGTAGTTGACGTGGATTTCGGCGAGACGCTTGCCGATGTCCGCGAATGCGCGAAAGTCAGGAGCGAAAGGAGTGCGCGGCAGTTCGCGTTTCAGGTTCGCCGCGTAACGCTCGCGATAGAGCGGATGATGCAACAGTGCGTAGACGTAATGAAAGATGTCCCACTTCGTGATCGACTTATCTTTGTAATGCAATCGGAATTGTTTCAGCGTCGGGTCGGTGAGATTCTCGCGGCGATTCGTGCCGTCTTCGTTATAGATATAGAAGGGGAAGCATTGAGCCCCATCAATGGACGTGAAATTTAGGTTCACGATCATGTTTGAACAGAAGGACCAAAAGCGTGATCGACCTCCAGTACTAGGAACGATCAGAACGCGATTTTCGCTCTCCGCCTTCGTGGTCGGAAACAATTTCCTGTTCTGGCCAAGCTCATCAACAATTGTATCTGCGAAGTAGAGATATTTCTGGGTGAAGGGTCGATACAGGGTCGTCCGAGGGTTGGACGCAGAGTACGCGAGCTTTTCGCCGTTGCGTAAAGCACGTTTCAGATTCCTGCTCCACTTAATCCGATCGTAGTGGAGAAAATTATCAAGGTCCGTAACTTCGTCCTGCTCCGCATACCGGCGGACCTCAGCGTTGTAGTCTTCGCAAAACGCTTCAACTCTTGTCTCTAACGAATCTCTTTGAAAATCGTAAACGACCGCATCTCTGTTCGTGGACACGCCGAGAGAGTAGGTCTTAAAGACTACCTCAACGTTCGACGAGCGAGCTGCCTTGGCGCCCTTGCTACCAAGAGATAAAAATTCGTGAAACCCTTCATCGAGTTCGCCGGTGAGCCACGTTTGATTTTCATCTGGCTTAAGCAATTGCCATGGAATGTTCGCTCTCTGTTTTGCTTCTTCCAGATATCGATACTTTTCCTCTCTGCGCGCCACAACATCCAGGCGAGCGTAGCTGATCTCTGCATTTCTAGACCGTCGCTTACCCTTACGACGGACGAGCAGATTGATGCTGACTCCTACTTGAATACCGAAGACATTATGAGTAGTTCCCGACAATTTCGGATTTTGCCGAACGTTACCGCCAAGATCGAGGAGATAGATCTCATCGAAGTCTTGCCTCAAGTGTCTTCTCATTCCGTCAAACGCGGACTGGTCTATGAAACTGTTGTTGGTTACAAATGCGACAATTCCTTCTTCTCCTATACGATCAGAGGCCCATCTGATCGCTTTGACATAAGGGTCATTAAGCTTATTTAGGAGGGTTGCTTTTGAGTCGGTCGCATACGTCTCAGAGACACGTCGATCCATCACCTTATATTTACGATTCTTGTTGTTGTCGTTTTCGTTAAGCTGCGCGGTGTTATAAGGTGGATTTCCAATGATCACGAAGATCGGACTATGTCTTTGCTTGTCGACACGCTTAGTGTTCTCTGCGTTGAATCGCTCCACCAAGGCCATTTGAGTCCCTCGGCCTTTTCCCTCTTCCATTATTTCAAACGTATCAGCTAGACAAATTCCTTGAAAAACTTCGTATTGACCGATGCGCTCATAAAGCTCATGTTCGATGTTCATCGAAGCGATGTAATAAGGCAGGAGCATTACTTCATTGCAGTGCAGCTCATCGTGGTACTTCTTCGCCAAGGCGGTCTTCTTGATCGCTTGCATGATATGCACGATGAAGTTGCCCGTGCCTACGAATGGATCGAGGATGTGTACGTCCGGGGAGCTTAAAGATTTGCTGAACTCCTTCTGCAAAATGTCTTCGACGCTGCGCACCATGAAGTTCACGATTGATACCGGCGTGTAGACGATGCCGTGCGTGTCGGCGACCTTGACCGAGAAGCCTTGGAAGAACTTTTCATAGACCGTATTGAGAAACTCTTGCTTTTGCGAGAAGTCGTCAATGGTCTTTGCCGTTGAATCGATGGCCTTGTAGAAGCGATCGAGACTTTGCAGGAAGCCGTCGCGGCTGAAGGATTGTGAAGTCAGCGCGTCGATCACTTTTTCAATCTCAGACGCGATTACGTTGCGGCGCGTGAAGTCGGGATTGTTAAAGACCGTACGGAAGATGCGTTCCGTCAGCAGATGCTGGATGAGCATCTCTTCGACAGCCTGCGCGGAGAGGTTGGGATTGATGGATTGACGGCAGAGCGCCAGGAAATCATCAAAGGCCGCGCGGAAAGGCGAGTTCGACTTCTCTTCGTGTTTGATTAGCTCGGCGAGTGCGCGGCCCATCTCTGGTACCTGATCCCGAAAATGTGAAACCGCGTCGTCCCAGTCTTTCAACTCAGGCGGCAGGTAATCAAAGAACTGTTTGAGAATTTCGACGAGAGGGGCAGGTTCGGTTATTACCGTATCGAGAACCAGTCTGCCGTTCTGCCAGAGAATTGCCCGCCCTGGAGACTGAAAGATGATGTTTTTTTCCGGATAACCAAGGGCGAGCTTTTTCTTGATTTCTTTGCCAAGATCATCATGACTATCTTTCGCTTCCCAATATCCATGCGGGATCGTGAACTCGTCGACCAGCGCACCATCAACGCGCAAAGAGTGAGCGCGGTCTCGCTTGATGGGCCATTCGGGAACCAGCTTCCAACCAAACTGCCGCCCGCAATGCTCCAGCAGAGTTTGAAAGGCAGAGCGGACTGCGCCTTCGTGAGAGACGCCGATAGTCTTGAATTGGCGCAGTGCCTCGTAATAATTCTGGACGGGCTTGTGTGTTGGTTTGAGTTTAAGCTTTTCCATCAGCAGGAGGAGCCTGGCTCGAAGGAATCTTAACAGGCTTCGGGGTTATGGCAAGCTGGAATTTGGGTGTGGTGGTTATGCCGCCCGCGTTCGCGGGCTCGTTCTTTGGTGCGGCCTTTACCCACAGCTTGTGCTGTGGGCTACTGGTATGGCGTCGGCTGCGCCGACTCAGGCGAAAAACTTAATTGAGCGTATCTCTCTACCGGTGAAGCATGATCATCTGATTGCCAAAACATTATCAAGAGAAAGCGCTTGAAGATGCCATAGAACCTCTCTAAATTGACGGCTCAACCAGCTCGCGAAGCGAGCGATGTATCAGTAGCCCACAGCGCGAGCTGTGGGTAGACGATTCCCCCAACCAATCTTGAGCCCCGGAGGGGCGACATAATGAGCCGAACCTTTACAACTCTTCTGACGCATTTGATCTTCAGTACAAAGGATCGCGAACCGCTCATCGTTCCTGAAATCAACTCCGAACTGTTCGCATATCTCGGCGGCCTAACTCGTGAACTGAAAGGCAAGGCTTACGGAATTAACGGCACGGCCGATTATGTTCACCTGCTGATCAGCTTGCCGCCGGTTGTTTCGATCTCGGAAGCGCTACGATTTATCAAGTCGAATTCTTCGGGCTGGGTGCGTGACAAATGGCCGCGAAGATCGTTCGCATGGCAGCTTGGTTACGGCGCATTCAGCGTAAGCAAGTCAAACGCGCCCGAGGTCCTCATGTACATAGGCAATCAGGAGGAGCACCATCGAAAGAGAACCTTCAAGGACGAGTTCGTCGATCTCCTGCGCAAGCACGAGATTGAGTACGACGAGCGGTATATCTGGGAATAGTTATGCCGCCCGCTTCGCGGGCTTGGGCTTCGGCGGGTTCACCTTACCCACAGCTTGCGCTGTGGGCTACTGGTATATCGTCGGCTTTGCCGACTGGAGCCCTCCCTCACGGTCGGGCTACTGCCCCGCTCTCCTCGCTCTGTGGATTACTGATACGTCGTCGGCTGCGCCGACTGGATCAAAATCTACTTCTCGATCTTCTTCAGAATCCTAACCGCGTGATTGCGGGCGATGAGGGGGATGCGTTCGTCGGTCTTCAACTCGGTCAATAGCGGCACGAGTTGGTAGGGGTCGGAGAGACCATCGCGAGTCAGGAGTATTTCCATTTCATTCAAAAGCTGCGGCGCGTTAAGGGGCTGCATCTCGCGGGCCAGCTTGATATTGAAGATCAGTATGGCCTGATCGCTTGCGCGGCGATACTCGTTGGCGAGCGACCACGCTTGCTTGTTGTTGCTCCAATTGAACTCGGCGGTGCGCCGGCGCCGGCCGTCGTCCATAAACAGTTTGTAAGTTCCCAGGTGGGCGAAACTTCTGGGGCTTTGATAGTTCTCGTTTGAATCCAGGAACCGCAATTCAGTCCACAAACCCAGGACGCGGCCAAGCGCGCTAATCGATAATTCGATTGGTTCGACGATGGGGGTGTCCTCGCCCCTGTGCTCAAACGTAATCCTGCCGCGGCCGAGCGCGTCATGCTCGATCTGCACATGGTTAATTAGAAACTCGGCCTTAGTGAATTCGTACGAGTAATGAGTGGGATCAGGCGGCTTCTTATTGTCTTCCCGGCGCTGTGCGGGAGCCGCCTTTGCTTCCTGCGGGCGGTCGTTGCGTTTGGTTTGATCCTGGGAAAAAATGGGGAATGCCGCGCCGAGAATTAACAGCGCTGCAAGGGGAAATTTTAAGATCAATTGGTGCATTTGAATCTGGATGCGATATTGCGCTGGGGACTTACTTTTTAGACGATGATTCGGGAGAACGCAAGTCGGGACTGGATGGTACGGAACCGCTCGCGGTAGCGAGTGGGTTCACCCATCGCAAGGACCCGGCCGCTACCGCGACCGGTTCTGTACCCGCTCTGCGGGCTCATTGAGTCGTCCTTCGTTGGTGTTGTTTCGTGTGACTTAGTGGATCGCGTCTGTGCTCTACAAAAGAACGATCCACGAAATCACACGAAGTTCACAAGCACAATCAGATTCAGTTCGAGTATTTTCCGTGATCACTTTACGGTGGAATGGGTTCGCGCTTCGCGCTCAGTGCGGACGGGACGTCCGCGCTCCCAGGGGTTATTCGAAGCGGACCGAGACCAACTTGGATACGCCAACTTCTTCCATCGTCACGCCATAAAGAGCGCGCGCGGTTTCCATTGTGCGTTTGTTGTGGGTGATGACGATGAACTGCGTGTTGGCCGACATAGCCACAACCTTGTTGGTGAAGCGACCGACATTCGCTTCGTCAAGCGGAGCGTCAACTTCGTCGAGCAGACAGAAGGGCGAGGGCCGGTATTGAAATATTCCCAGCACCAGAGCGAGCGCGGCCATTGCTTTTTCACCGCCCGAAAGCAGCAGCACATTCTGCAGACGCTTGCCCGGCGGCTGGGCCACGATGTCGATGCCTGATTCGAGATCGTTATCGTCGTCGATCAAGCTCATTTCGCCGCGACCGCCGCCAAACAACTCGTTAAAGAACTCGCTGAAGTTCTGATTAATCTTTTCAAAGGCATCGCGGAAGCGCTCGCGCGATCGACGCTTGATCTCGCGCAGCGCCTCTTCCGTGGCAGAGATTCCCTGCGTGATGTCCTCGCGTTGGGTGGTCAGGAAGACGAGGCGTTCGTCGGCTTCGGTCAGCTCTTCGAGGGCCATCATGTTTACCGCGCCGAAGTTTTCCAGGCGTTCGCGCCACTCTTCCACCCGCGCCCGCTCAGTTTCGAGATCGAACTCTTCGCTGAGCTGAACCTCGCGAGCGAGATCTTCCAGACTCTGGCTCAATTCGTTGGCGCACGATTCGCGCACAAAGCTGACCCGAGCCAGGGCCTCGGCGCGCTGCACCTCGATAGCGGCGCGCGCATCACGTGACGCCGCGGCATTGCGGTTCAGTTCCGCCAATTCATTAGCCAGAGCATCTGCCTGAGAGCGAGCTTCGGTTAACCGCATCGTAGCCTCGGCGATCTGTTCTTCTTCGCGAGACTTCGCTTCATCTACCGACGCCGCCAGCCGATCAATTTCAGTAATTGACTTATCCAACTCGTCGATTCGCGTCGCGGCTTCGTTTAATTCCAGGTGGTGACGCGCGATGCGCGAGGCGACTTCCTCGCGCTCAGTTTCCAGGCGACGCAAATCCGCGGTGGTTGAGCGGCGGCGTTCGGCCGCGGCGGCCGCTTCCGTTCGCTGTTGATTGAGAATTTCGCTTTCGGCCTCGGCCTCGCGGCGAACTCCCGCAAGCACGTTGGTGGTTTGTTCGATTCTCTCCTGGGTGGCGCGGCGCATGGTTTCCGCCGTCTTGGCCTCGCCTAAGGTCTTCGCCCGGCCCTCTTCCAACTCTCGGCGTTCCTGCTCCAGACGGGTTGTGTCATCTTCAACGACCCGCAGGTGACGTTCGGCGCGCTCGATGTCCTGCTGCAAAGTTCCGTAATTGAGTTCACGGGCCATCGCCTCGCGATCTTCACGAGCAATCGAAGCGTTGAGCAGGACGACGGATTCTTCCAGTTCAGTCAGCCGCGAGCGCGCGTCCTTGACGGCCATTGCGGCCACGGCGAGTTCAGCCGCCAAATCCGCCACGCGGGTTTCGAGTTCGCGCAATTCGCGTTTGAAAGTGAGCAAGCCCGCGCCTTCTTCCAACGCGCGGCCGTTGCCCGCATTGACGAACTGCCCGCCCGCAACCCAGTCTCCGTCGGTAGTCACAAACATATCGCCGGTGGCTAAGGATAAGGCGGTCGCGTCGTCAAGAGTATCCACCACGCGCGCGTTCATTCTTTCCGGCATCGTCCGCTCGAGCACCGTCAACAATTCGCGCGGGGCCCGCAGCGTGTCGGCTATCCGTGGTCCATCGATGCCGACGGGAACGTAATGCGGCCGAACGGTGGTGGTATTCATCGTCTCGCGGAACGTCATTAGGTCGACATCCACTTCGTCGCTGCCGCCATGAAAGCCCGTAACCAGGAAGGTCGCGCGTCCGGCCTGGTTATTCTTTAGCCAAGCGGCCGCACGAATCGCGTCGTCAGGGGTCGGCACCAGGATCGATTGCAGCGCCGATCCGAAGACACCCTCGACCGCGCCTTCCCATTGCGCATCTACCTGAATACTGTCGGCCAGCGTTCCGATCAGATGAAAGTCCTCGCTCTCATTCGCAGAGAAAGCCTCCTGCACGGCCAATGAATAATGAGTGCGCCGCTGATCGAGTTCTTTAAAACTCTCGAGCCGGTGGAGCGCGCGCGAATGTTCGTCACGTACGCGCGTCTGCTCGGCATCATTGTCCGAAACGCGCTCGTGGCCTTCGATCACGGCTCTGACCGCTGATTCTCGCTCGGCAGTCAGCCGGCCAAGTTTTTCGCGCGTGACCAGGATTTGGGCGTTGAGCTTTTCGGCCTCGGCACTGCGTTCGGTATGAGCGGCGGCGGCGCGTTCGCCTTCGCGCGCCAGACCTTCGGCCTGTTGAGTTAGCTTCTCAAGCGCATGCTCAAGTTGCCGCGCCAGTTCGTTCAGCCGTTCAACGCCGGCGGTGTGCGTGAGCAACTGCGCACGCGCGCTCTCGATCTCACTTTCTGCCTGGGCAACTTCGCCGAGCTTTCGTGAATGGGATTCTTCGGCTGAGCGCAAAGCCAGGACCGCCTGTTCGTTGTCGGTGCTGAGTTGGACTTCGGCCTGACGCAGGCGTTCTCCCTCAGACTCAACGACCAGCAACCGCGCGTCGAGCGCCGCGACTTCTTTTTCAATCTCGGTGCGACGCCTGGTCAACGTTTCGATCTG
>DATNNY010000289.1:0-3321 GCA_035601635.1 Pyrinomonadaceae bacterium | reverse complement strand
GCTGGTCGGTCTGGTTCAAGAAATACTGTCCGGCCTCGGTAAGCTGGACACGCGAGGATGAGCGCCGGAACAGCGTGACGCCTATTTCGTCCTCAAGATCTCTGATCTGCCGACTGATTGCAGGCTGCGCGACATGCAGCTGTTCCGCAGCGCGGCTAAAGTTAAGTAAGGTGGCGACAGCCTGAAAGTAACGGAGGTGTCGGAGATCCATCAGAATGGAAATTTAGGCCAATAGGGGGAGAGATCAATCGTTTCTGTCCTAACTGCCGCGTTGAGACAGATAAAGCCCAGTTTCATAGATACTCCCATTGCGGATCTGGCAACCTTGACCGGATAGCCTGGCCCATGTTTTTGTTGGGGGGAATTAGAACTCAGTACTTTGGATACCCGCCTTTTTTTCTAACTGCCGCGATTGGGCAGTTCCGTTTCGCGCTCCCAAGGAATAAGAGATTCGCTCGCGTATACCTTTTCGATATAGGCGTGCGCCTTCGAAAGTATTTTTCCCCGTCACGGGGGCGACGTATCGTGACGCCACAAGGAATATTGAGTTTCATTTATAAAGGGTAATTACGACTATGTGATTGTCGCCGCCATCTAGACAATGATTGCGGCACTTGGAACAAAAAACGGCGGAGCTCAGTATTTCGAGTGTCTGTTAAACCAATCCAAACTCTCGAAACAACCACTATGAAAACATCTCTTGGGTCCTTGCTCGCAAGTACCATGCAGGCGATCGGGGCGGGCTTTCGGGCATTTTTTACGTTCAGTGAAATGGACGCCCGGATCTTGGCATCCGCATACGGATTTCCCCCCGCCGGAGAGTCGCCGAGTTCCGACACGAATCTTTTGAAAACAGCCATTCAAGCAGGAGACAGACAATGAACGTCGTCACAGAGAATAAAACCACAAACAAAATTAACGGGATCGACGTCGATGCTTTGCAGGAGGCGATCGAGATGGTGCGGGCCAATCCCGTGGCGGGGCAAACCCGTTGGGATATCAGCAGCCGCTGGACCGGGGGCACGCGCTCCGACCACGCTGTCGACGGCTGCTATATCGGCGGGCAGAAGATCGACCGCCGGTTCGTCATCAGCATTGACGAGCCGCTGGAGCTCTGCGGCACGAACCAATATCCCAATCCCCAGGAATATCTCCTTGCAGCAACGAACGCCTGCATGATGGTGGGCTACGTTGCCATTGCGGCGTTGATGGGGGTGAAGCTGACCCACCTGGAGATACACACCTGCGGCGACATTGATCTGCAGGGCTTTTTCGGACTCGATCCCGCGGTGGTACCGGGCTATGAATCACTTCAGCAGACCGTGACGATCGCCGGCGACGGCACGCCTGACCAATTCCGCGAAATTCACGAACGCGTAAAGCAGACCAGCCCGAACTATTTCAACATCACGCATGCGATTGGCCTGCACTCACGACTTGAAATCCAGTAGGGGCGCGCCCGGCATTTAGAGCCCTTCTCGGTTGCGCAAAAAGCCCGCCACTTACATTGGATAGGAACTTATTTAACATACTGCCCAACTACACGCGGCATCGCGTCATCAAGAAAAAAGGAGTATGTGTGAACTACCACATTCGCTGAGCGTCAGATCCTGCATACCAGGCTCTAACGTATTAGCATCAGAAGGGCGCAGGGCAATTGCGCTCCACGTTTAACCAAGTTCTTAAAAGAGTAATTAGATCAATGAAAATAGGTTTTATTTGTCTCTCCGCCCCCTTTGCACAGAGCAAGGCCTTGTCTTCCGGCTGTTCCGGCGTTCAACTTCTGTCAGAGCGTACGGGCAAATGTTGCTTCGCGCAGTTGTGGGGGCAGCTCAAGAAAAGGAATATTACGTACGTTAAGGCGTTCCAAGAATCATCCGACGAAAATAAAACGCACCAGAACTCGATTACAGCTCGTTTTACGGGAAAACTGATACTAGAGGACCCGCTGCTTTGTGCTAGAGGTCCAGCGTTCCTCATGACATGACTTCGCACTCTCTTCCACGAGGAGACAGCGCCCCTTAGCGTACGTAAATTTCCGTTTCCTGAGCTGACCCCTATTAACAAGCAAGATCCTCCGGTCAGAGCGCTACCCGTTTATTTATCAGACCGTCTAGCCCATCCGGTGTCGGCGAAGAAGATTGCTAATCGATTGAACAATTAAAATCAAATGCAAACCAATCCTAGACCGTGCATGGTCCGCAGACAACAACTTCGGTTTTACCACCGAACCCCACTGTTTGAAGTGTCAATAGAAGGTGAAAAACAATGCAGAGTCTCTCCTCCCACTCAGAAGCAGCCAGAACTATCGTCACGAGTCTTCTTGAAGCCATCAACCGAGAGGATTTTACGGCGGCCAGAGCATTTCTTCGAGATGATATGAAGTACATTGGCGTCTTCGGCTCGCGCGACGGTGCAGACGCCTCTCTCGACGAAGTCCAGCAGCGATCTCTTAAGTTTGGAATTAGAGAGGTCATAGCCGAAGGTAACGAAGTGGCAGTTTTCTACGATCTTTCCACCTCCGGTATGACCCTCTTTGCCGCTGGATGGTTTCAGATCAAAGACGGAAAGGTCATCCTCATCCGCGTAGTCTTCGACCCACGCCCCATACTTGAGACAATAGCAAAACAGTAACTTACTCAGCAGAGCTCTCAGGCATCATTGAAGTGTCGGAGATACCAACCGCAGCTTTCGTCGCTCAAAGAAGAGATCTCATGATCGACTCCATAGTCTGTTTCATCGGTCGCTTGTGGACGCTTCTTGTAACCACTCTTCTCGCTGTTGGTCATGATTTTGACGGTCTGTTTCTGTTCTTGCTTAGCCTTGACTACAGCGAGAGCTTGGTTGAACCGTTTTGTTCTCAACAATGGCGGCAGGTCGCACTGTTGATCATATTCTTCTGCAGCACAGTCCTGAACGGCAAGGGTTCGCCGCGAATCGGTCCCTTGCTCGCGGCATGGAGAGGATCCTTCCTTTGCGACCTGCCACAGAACCGACAAGTACGATGTGGCGACATTCTTTCAGCGTTGGCAGCACATGAAACATGCTGAAGCATTCGCCTTTCGGGTTCACACCCATCAAAGCGTCATAGGCTTCATCGGCGGTCTCCTGAAAGTCAGGAATGTGTGATGTTCCCGCGTTCACGATCAAAACGTCCAATCCGCCGAGCTGCCCCACAGCCGGCGCGATGGCATTGTTGATCTCAGTCAATGCTGAAGTCTCCGTTGCATCGTGGTCCTAGCCTCGTCTCCGACTTAGATATCCCTTCACGGGCGTCCGGTTATAAGCGCCATAGGTTACAGGTTAGTGAATTGGCGGGTT
>DATNNY010000288.1:0-3443 GCA_035601635.1 Pyrinomonadaceae bacterium | reverse complement strand
GAAGTCGACGAACGGCGACACGCACTTGGGCGGTGACGATATCGACGAAGCCCTGGTTGAGTGGATCATCGAAGAGTTCAAAAAGGATCAGGGCATCGATTTGTCGAAAGACAAGATGGCCCTCCAAAGGCTCAAGGAGACCGGCGAGAAAGCAAAGATTGAACTCTCATCGACGATGGAGACCGAAATCAATCTGCCTTTCATCACTGCCGACGCGTCGGGACCGAAGCATTTGGTCATGAAACTTACGCGCGCGCGATTCGAACAGCTGGCTGAGCCGCTTTTCAAGCGCCTGACGCCGCCGCTCCAACAGGCTTTGAAAGACGCTCAGTTGGATTCGTCGAAGATTGACGAAGTCGTGCTCGTTGGCGGATCCACGCGCATTCCTAAAGTCCAGGAAATTGTGAAGAGCTTCTTTAACAAGGAGCCAAACAAGAGCGTCAATCCGGACGAGGTCGTGGCCATCGGAGCCGCCGTGCAAGCCGGGGTGCTGTCGGGTGAGAAGACCGACATCCTCTTGCTCGACGTTACGCCGCTGAGTCTCGGCATTGAAACTTTGGGAGGCGTATTTACCAAGTTGATTGATCGCAACACTACCATCCCAACACGGAAGTCGGAGATCTTTTCTACGGCTTCCGACAACCAGACGTCTGTCGAGGTGCACGTGCTTCAAGGTGAGCGACCGATGGCCGGAGATAATCGCACGCTCGGCAAGTTCCATCTGGTGGGCATTCCGCCGGCGCCACGCGGCATGCCGCAAGTCGAAGTCGCTTTTGATATCGACGCCAACGGCATTGTGAATGTCTCTGCCAAGGACATGGGCACGGGCCGCGAACAGAAGATCACGATCACTTCGTCATCCGGTCTCAGCAAGGATGAGATCGATAAGATGATGCGCGATGCGGATTCGCATTCGGCCGATGACGCCCGCAAGCGCGAAGAGATCGAGTCGCGGAACAAACTCGACAGTCTTGTCTATCAAATGGAGAAGACGCTGAACGAGAACCGCGAGAAGGTTGGCGCTGTGGCCGGTGAAGTCGAAACCGCTATCGCCGATGCCAAGAAGGCGCTCGAGGAAGGCGGTGTCGAACGGATGAACGACGCGTTCAACGCGCTGCAGACTGTCTCTCATAAGATGGCCGAAGCCCTGTATCAGCAGACAGCTTCGGCGCCTGGTGGCGAGACGGCCGACCAAGCGTCCGCGGCCGGCGCTTCGGCGTCCGGTCAGGCTGGCGGCGAAGACAACGTCATCGACGCCGAGTACGTCGATGTCGACGAAGAGAAAAAGTAGGAACATTTCCGATTGCCGATTTTGATTGCCGATTGGTTCGCCGGCCTGGGGCGCTTTTGTTAGTTCGTTAGCGTAAACAGGCTCAGATCAATCGGCATTCGGCAATTGGAAATTGCCAATGCAGCGATGGCCAAAGAAGACTTTTACAAAATCCTCGGGGTTAAGCGGGACGCCAAGCCGGAAGAGATCAAGAAAGCTTACCGGCGGCTGGCGCGCAAGTATCACCCTGACGTGAATCCCGGTGACAAAGGGGCGGAGGATCGCTTCAAGCAGATGAGCGAAGCGTTCGACATTCTGTCCGACGCGAAGAAGCGCAAGGTCTACGATCGCTTTGGCGAATACTCAGACAACCTGGCGAATGCCGCGGCGGCGGGCGGCGGTCCTGGCCAAACTTACACGCGCGGCACACCGTTCGATTTCTCCGGCTTTGATTGGGGCGCGGCCTCTGGTTCAGCGAGCAGCAGCGCCGGCAGCAGCAGCAGCTTCCGCGACATCTTTGCCGATTTGTTCAGCGGCGGCAAAGCGGAACGCGAACCACCGCGGCCTCAGCCGCAAAAGGGCGCGGACATTGAAATGCCGCTCTCGCTCAGCTTTGAAGAAGCGATCACCGGTCTCACCACCAGCATAACTGTAAACAGATCCGATCAGTGTTCCCGCTGTCACGGGGCTGGCGACACCGGCGGATCGGTGATGACGTGTGCGACCTGCAAAGGCGCGGGTCAGGTCCAGAAAGCCGGCGGCCGTCTGCGCTTCACGCAAGAATGTCCTGACTGTGGCGGCACCGGCAAACGACGTCCCCCGTGTGCGCTGTGCAAAGGCAAGGGCACTCTGCCCAAGACCGAGAACGTTAAGGTGCGGATTCCGGCCGGCGTTGACACCGGCTCGCGCGTGCGCATTCCCGGCAAAGGTGAGGGCGGACGGCTGGGCGCGCCGCCTGGCGATCTCTTCATTATTACGAACGTCGGCCGGCACCAGTATTTCACTCGCAAAGGGGACAACATTTACGTCACCGTCCCGCTCACCGTGCCCGAAGCGGCCCTGGGCGCGAAGATCGAAGTCCCGACCGTCACCGGCAAAGCACAATTGCGTATCCCGCCCGGCACTCAGTCAGGCCAGAAGTTTCGCCTGCGCCAGCGCGGCGCGCCATCTCTGCGCGATCCGAACACGCACGGCGATCAGTTCGTCGAAGTTCAGGTAGTCCTGCCGAAAGTGATTTCGGAAGAGACCAAAGAGCTATTGCGCAAGTACGGGCAGATGAATACGGAGAACCCGCGAGTGGTAATGGGACTGGAATAACAACATTGCCGATTTCCAATTGTTGATTGCCGATTCATTACCGGTAATCGAAAACCAGGGCAACACGCCAATTGGAAATCGGCAATCGGCAATCCGCAATGAAGAGGCGAGCCAAGACATTTACAATCAGCGCCGTGGCGGAGCAGTTTGAGCTGCACCCGCAGACGCTTCGTCTCTACGAACGCGAGGGTCTGCTGAAACCTTCGCGATCAGAAGGCAACACGCGGCTCTACACTGATACTGATCTCGAGCGGCTCGAGATTATCCTGTCTTTGACGCGCGACCTCGGCGTGAATCTCGCCGGCGTGGAAATCATTCTCAACATGCGCGAAAAGATGGACGCCATGCAGCGCGAGTTCGAACGCTTCTTTGATTATCTGCAAACCCACGCCGAAGAGTTTTCCCACTTTACTGAACCCCCTCCCGAAGCCGGTGCTCTGGTTCCACTGACGCGGGCTTCAGCGTTGCGTCGCCGCGCGACTTCGCGGGGCCAGAGCAGCTAACACAGTTACTCACTGAGAGGGAGCAATCCATGACGGCAAAATCCAGCAACAAGTCCGACTCGAAGAGTAAGTCTAAAGGCTCGGAGGATAATGACTATCCCAACCTTGCCGAAGAACCAATTCGAGTTGTCGGTGATAAACCGCGGGACAAGTTCAAGGCAGGGAAGCCTCAGCCCAAATCTCAAAAGCGATCGGGAAAGAAGTAGCGTTCCGTTGATTGGGTGTTAACTCGCGGCTATATCGCCCGGTAGCAAAGCACCGAGACAATTCTCGCCTGGCCTGCGGCCACGGGCAGCAGGGCGTGCGGTACAATTCCGCCATAAAGTATTATCGTCTGGCCAACCTGCACACGC
>DATNNY010000287.1:0-3350 GCA_035601635.1 Pyrinomonadaceae bacterium | reverse complement strand
TAGCCGGCGATTAAGAGAATGGTTTCTCCCGGCACGGGGACCCCGGCATTCTCGAGCATGACGCCGAAGAACACGGCCCAGTATCCGTAGGCGAGCATGTACTGCTCGATCAACTGCAGCGAGTTGTGAAGAAAATCCATTTCGGAACAACTTTACACAATTACGGCAAGGCAATCTAACCATCACCGAGACCGGTATTGTCCTAATGATGTGTTGCTACGCCAGGGGCACGAGCCCGACCTCAGGGAGGGCTCGGAAACATATCTTAAGAGATCCCTCCCTGACGGTCGGGCTAAATGCGCCGCTGACACTACCGACCCGATAGTGACTCGATAGTGAACTTGTAACGTCGCTCATACCCGTGATAGTTTTTCCAACGCAATCCAATCCAGCCGTTCTGAGTTTATCGACTATGCCTGACCGCAAAGAAGCGTGGGAATTGTTGTGCGAGTACACCAAGGGCGACAGCTTGCGCAAGCATGCGTTGGCGGTTGAGACGGCGATGCGAGCCTGCGCGAAACGTTACGGCGCGCCCGACGCTGACGAAGATGAGTGGGGCCTCGTCGGCCTGTTACACGATTTCGATTACGAAATGTTTCCGGCGGCTGACCAGCATCCCTTTACCGGTTCGAATATTTTGTGCGGGCGCGGTTATCCCGAACGGATCATCAAAGCAATCCTCGGTCATGCAACGTATACTGGAGTGCCGCGCGATACAGACATGGCCAAAGCCCTCTTTGCCACCGATGAGTTGTGCGGCTTTCTGGTCGCCTGTGCCCTGGTACGCCCGTCCCGCAGTCTCGACGATATGGAAGTTTCTTCGGTGAAAAAGAAACTGAAGGACAAGCACTTCGCGCGCTCGGTTAATCGCGACGACATTCATCAGGGTGTAGCTGAGTTGGGCGTCGAACTAGACGAGCATATTCGATTTGTGATCGATGCCTTGAAACCGGTGCAACCAGAGATCGGCCTGGGACCCAAAGCAGAGGCAACCCCGGGCGCTTAGTCAAGCATGACGACTACATGAGGGACCCGCGGTCGCGGAGCAAAATAGTTTGGCAATAAATGTGCGATCGCAATGTGGGCCAACGCAATAAAGAACAGAGTCGCTACAGTAACTATTAGCGCTTGAGTCTTTCGTCGGCGCGCTGTATGTCGATAAACAAAGTAACCGGCCAGGACTGCGGCGCCGAGCGGAATGACGAAGCTTAAGGGCAAAAGCCAATCACGTCGTGCCACCACTGCGGCTGGGCCAAACAGGGCTGCGACGATCGCGGACCATAACGCCCCGCCAATTAGCGAGGCGATCACAGACGTCATGACGAGCAGTTTCCAGCGCATCGGGATCTGACCTAGAGAGCCTTAGCTGTTAAGGGTTAACAGAAGGGGCAAGCATAGCATAGCGAGCAATCATCACCGAACAATGGTAACGCGAAGCGCGCTGATTTACCTGGCTCGACAGGAATGGTTGAAAGAATTTGCCACGAAGTTCGGCCTTTTCAAAAGACTCACCACCCGCTTTATCGCAGGCGAAACCATCGACGAAGCGGTCGCGGCCATCCGCGACCTAAACGCCCACGGCTGTACGGCATCCTTCGATCACTTGAATGAATCCGTCGCCCGCATTGCCGAAACCGAAGCTGAAGTTCGGGAGTACCTGGACGTCCTCGCGCGGATCGATGAAACGGGTATTGATTCGAATGTTTCGATCAAGCTGACGCAGTTTGGCCTGGAGATAGATCCGGACCTGGCGTATCGGAACGCTCGTCGGATTGTCGAAGACGCCGCGCGCCGTGGCAACTTTGTTCGCGTCGATATGGAAGGATCGAATGTCACCCAGGCGACGATTGATGTTTTCAAACGGCTGCGGGCTGAGTTCGGCCTCAATGACGTCGGCATCGTCATCCAGTCGTATCTCTATCGGACGATGGATGACGCGCGCGATCTGCTGAAGATTCCCGCGCGCATACGCCTGTGCAAGGGTGCGTACAACGAACCACGGGAAGTTGCCTATCCAGCCAAGAAAGACGTTGATGATAACTATGTGCGCGTGATGCAGGTGGTGCTGGCCAGTGGCGTCTATCACGGCATCGCGACTCACGATCCGAAAATGATTGACGCCACGATCGAATTTGCCCAGCACGAAGGTATCGGCAAGGAGGCGTTTGAGTTTCAGATGCTCTATGGCATACGCCGTGATTTGCAGACTCAACTTGCTCGTGACGGCTACCGGGTGCGCGTATATGTTCCTTACGGCAAACACTGGTATCCTTATTTTATGAGGCGGTTGGCAGAGCGGCCGGCCAACATCTGGTTTGTTTTAAGGAATATGTTGAAGGGTTAGGGCGGGACAGTAGCCCGACCGTGAGGGAGGGCTTGAGCGCGCCTTGGCGCGCTGGCGGACAGGGATGTCCGCGCTCCGAGCGAGGAAGATGGAAAACTATCTCTGGATTGTCTGGACGATTCTCGGCGCGGTGCTGATCATCGCGGAAATCTTTACGACCGGTTTTGTCCTGCTGTGGTTCGGTATCGGCGCCCTGGCGGCGGCGTTCGCCGCTCTGGTTGGCGTGCATAGCATGACCGCGCAGTTTCTGATTTTTGCGCTGGTCTCGATCGTGCTGACGGCCGCCTCGCGCACGATCTTCGTGCAATATTTTTCCCGCGAAACGACGGGCGGCGATCTGAAATCAGGAGTCGAGGGATTGCCGGGGAAAATCGGCACGGTGGTTTCATCCAGCCGGGGCGCTCTCCACGAAGGCGCGGTCAAGGTGTTCGGCTCAACCTGGACTGCGTATCCAGTGGACAGCGAAGAGCCTTTGGAAGCCGGCGACCGCGTCTCGGTCGAGCGTGTGCAGGGTGCTTCAATCTATGTCAGACGAGTTGAGCCGGGACGGGATTGGCGGGGAAAAGAATTACCTAAAAGTACGGAAGAGAGTTGAGTGCAGTAGCGTTCTCAGCAGTGGCTCGCCTTCGCGTCAATGATGCGAAGTATCCGCCTCAGTCTCGTCCAGAGTCTTGTCTTCTTCGAGCGGCGGCAACTCCACCGTAATTCGATCTGCGCTGGCTTCGCGCAACTCTTCACCGGTGAATCTCGCCAGCACCACGGTGATATTGTCTTCACCCCCGCGATAGTTGGCCTGATCCACCAAGGCCTCACAAGCTGCGCCCAGGTCGCCATTAGACTCTGCCACAATCTGGCGAATATCTTCATTGCGCAGCTTGCCGGAAAGTCCATCACTGCAGAGCAGCAACATGTCGCCCTGCCGAATCTGAATCCGAGCAGTAGCCGGCGCGAGTTCAGTCTGAGCGCCAAGGGCCTGGAGAATCACATTACGAAACATGTGGGTCTC
>DATNNY010000286.1:0-9280 GCA_035601635.1 Pyrinomonadaceae bacterium | reverse complement strand
CGACTATGTACATCACCATTGACGAATCCGATCGCCGCCCGGTCTATCGACAAGTGGCGGATGAGATCAAAGGCTTGATTGCTCGAGGTGAATTGCGCGAAGGGATGGCGCTGCCGCCGGTGCGTCAGGTGGCTGACGACCTGGGCGTAAATCTTAATACGATTGCGGCTGCTTATCGAGAGCTTCAGAAAGAAGGGCTGCTAAAGGTCCGGCATGGGTCAGGCGCTGTGGTTTCAGCTCGGAGGGTATCGCAGCAGAATGATGCCGAGTTGCGCAAAGCGTTGCGCGCCAGCCTGGCCCATCTGGTTCTGGCTGGCTTGCCGCGCTCAGAGATGGTCGAAATGGTGAATGAAGAAATCCGTCAACTATTCAAACGCGATCGCTGACTTGACGACCCGTGAGCAGAACTTACCTTGGGTCCCTGACTCGGGTGATAGGGCGCTCGCCCGACTGCGGATCGCTACGTCCCGTCGGCGATCCCATCGAAGACGAAGGCGCGCTCGTTCCGACGGTTGGCGAACCGCTGGAGCTGCCTGAGCCGCCTGATGATCCTCCAGAAGAAGAGCCTCCGGAAAAACCTGAAGAGCCGCCCGACGAATTTGGATTTCTCACAATTACTGAATTCGAGCAGCAGCTGGAAATACCATAATAGCCCCAGACGTCGTAGTAACTGCCATAGTAGTGTCCATAGGGTGAATACCATCCATAGCGAAACGGCATGAACGTGTAGCAATGCGAGAACGGGCTAAAGGTCCAAAGGCCCCATGCTAGATTCGAAAAGGCCAAATCGAAAGGAGACAAAGAGGAGAGATAACCGTTGACCGCCCGGCGCGAGAGCTTCTCGTTGGCGCGCGCCAGCGTTTCCGCCCTTTGCTTGCTCCACAGATCGAACTCGTCGCGATCCTGCTTGTTAAGCTTGGCAGTCACAGGCCCGCTGGCCGCGAACGTAACTTTGGTGCCGCCCTTCACCAGCTCCCGCGGATTTCTGGCGGACACGACCCGGCCTTTACGAACGAGTAATTCAGCCAGATTGGGTTGCACATTAAACCGATAAATTCCGCCGCGAATTATCATCAGGTGTTCTTTATTAGCCAGCACATTGATGCGCAGATTGACATCATCGCCGCCCGTAGCTTCGATGATGGCGCTGCCCTTCACGAGCCTTACCACCAGATTGTTAAGAGAGTTATCAACCAGGACGAACTCGCTGTTTTCCGCAACCCTCAGATAAGAACCCGGATTGAGTAACACCTCAGCCTGACTGCCTGGGCCCGTGGTTACCACATCGCCGGAGACCAGATTGTCCTGGCCGCTCAGGAGCTGTGCGGATTGACCGCTCCGCGTAACGGTGACGTGCCCAGTAACCGCGTTAACACCACCGGCCTTCGCCGAGATGCCGAACTTCTCGCGATTCTGCGCCTGACCGGCAGAGACCAATACCGCAAGAACTGCTATTGATCCAATCGTTCTGAATATAAGGCGCGCATTCCTCATGAGGTTCCTCCTGGAAACAGAAATTCTCGGACATCATTGTCAATCTGGGTATGGACTGATTATACGCTCGGTTCTCACAGTGTCCAGCAATTCTGGTCGGACTACTGGTTCAGTTTTGAAAAGTGGCACGAGCGTACCGTCCGTAAAGACACGCGCAAGATGCGAGTGCCCACATCGTACTGAACCAGGCCTCGGTCGAGCCTTGCTTTTGCTGCCGGACCCGAGCAGCCGAAAACATCTTTAGCTGCCCGTGACCGGATCAGTTTTTGAAGCGCTCTGGGTAGGATTGGCATGCACAACGTTGTCGGACCCGTCGAGGTAAAAATGTCTGGTTCCGGTAGCCGGGTGAGTCTCTGTTGCCTGTGGATCGGCATTGACCGTGAACTCTGCATCCGTGGCAGAGATAGTGTAGAGATAACCCTGAAGGTTCGGCGTGCGGCCGGCAAATCGCGGATCAAGATAACCGGCCGAAGTAAGCGCTTCAAAGTCACCGTACGATCCACGAGTCGCTTTCAACTGGCCTTCCGCCGTGGCGATGGTGCGCAACGTCTGGATTGCTGAGGCCTCGTCCGCGGCGCCCATTGCTTTAGGAAGAGTTCCCAACCCCTGCGATGAATTGCTGGAAGAACATGAGATAAGCACGAACATGCTCACCAAGAGCGCGAGCCATCCGGCTAATCTTTGCGTCCTATGCGAATTCAACATGATCATAAAGTTCTCCCGCTCAACCTACCTGCCATAGTAACCACGCTTGCTCCGAACAGCCAGTTCCGCGTGTCCGATCAGTTGCACAGTGACTGGTCTCCACGAACCTTTCTGGACAAGACTCTCCGGCCGATATCCGATGCTGTATACGGTGCTGAGGTCGCGTATGACTTGCTCGTAGACGCCGTCAAGATCTTTTACTTTTCGGGCGTGATAGACCTCATTGCCGCTTTCAAGAGCCAGCATAGCAAGTTGTTGCCGGGCCAGGACATAGGCCTCTTTAAGCTTGCCGTGCCTGTCTTGCTCTTTCTCAGTGTCGAGATAAATTGGCAGCACAATAGTGTCTGAGCGCTGCACGATCTGCAGCAAATCTTCGAAACTAGTCGCCGACCCGTCGCCGAAAACGCCTGGCAGCGCATTGTCAACGCCGTCGGTCATAACGACGACCGCGCTGCGCCGATTCTCAGCGCGGGATTGGCCGACGATGTGTTCAAGGACAAATCGCAAGGCATCCCAAAAGTTAGTGCCGCCCGACGGGCTGTCAATCTCATCAATGCTTTTTTTCAAAGCATTGTGATCGCTGGAGAGTTTAGAGACTATCTGGAGATCGGAGGTGAATGTAAAAATGGCAATCCGATCAATTGGGCGGGCCGCGTCGACGAAGCGTTTCGCCGATTTGCGAATCAAACCTATCTTGTCGGAGGTTGAGCCGGAAAGATCCAATAGCAGCACCAGATCAAAAGGCGCGTCTATGGACGCGAAGAAGGAAATCTCCTGCGGGGCGCCGTTCTCAAAGACGGCAAAGTCTTTTTTCTCGAGATGATTTGCGCCTGAGCCCGGGCTACGACTGAGGATGCTGACATTGAGATTGACCAGGTCCGAGTCAATGCGAATAGTGTCGAGGGCATCGGGCGTTTGGGCTTTAGCGGTGAGAAGGTAGCAGTGAGCAGTGAGGAGAACGAAGGCACAGATTAAGCCGCGGCGCACCCAGAGTCTCGGCGACATAAACGAAACCGCAAAGAAGACCAACATTACTGTACCTGGAAACTCAGCTTCACTCTGCACTATGGCCATCGAAGGGAAGCTGTGTCTGATCAATGCTTGATGCGAACTCGGTACGGAACCGCTCGCGGTAGCAGCGGGTTATGACTAAACAGTGGAAATGAGCTTCACTCAGGATTGACCCGCTTGCTACCGCAAGCGTTCTGTACCGATCATTAACGTCACTGCTCACTTCGCATAGTATCCGCGCTTCCCGCGAGCCACCGAGTTGGCTCGATTAACGGTGACGCGGATGGGACGCCACGATCCGTCGCGTACTTTGTTCGTCGGGCGGTAGGACAAAGTATAGACGGTGCCCAGGTCGGCCACCACTCGATCGTAAGCGCCGGCGAGGTCTTTCAGTTCTTCACATTCGTAGAAGGCTCCGCCTCCGACGTCTGCTAACTCTTTCATCCGATCGTGCGCAAGATCGAAAGTCTCCTGCTGAATGTCGAGCGGGCTCAAGGGTTCATAACTCTGCGTATCAGTCCAGATCGAATAAACCACCCCATCAAATTCTTTTGCCCGTCTGATCAGTTCTTCGTAAGACAGCTGCGAACCCTCACCCGTGACATTCGGCATTACGCTGTCCAGTCCATCGCTCATCACGACGATCGCGTTACGCCGGGAGTCCTTTGCTTCGCGAAACACTTCATCCATGGCAAAGGCAAGCGAATCGTAGAGTTTCGTACTACCCTGCGGCCGTTCGATGGCAGTGATGCGCTGGCGCAAAGCTTCGTGGTCGGTGGTCAAAGACGAAACCACTACTTGCCCACCGGCAAACGTGATTACGCCGATCCGGTCGAACGGGCGCGCCGCTCCCACAAAATGAAGGGCGGCGGATTTGATTAATTCGACGACTTTGGTGGTCGAGCCGGAAAGGTCAATCAGCAATACGAGATTGAAAGGGGCCGAAGCCGAATCAAAGTGGGCAATCTGTTGGAGCGCGTTGGATTCGTATAAACGAAAGTCGTCTTTCGTAAGATCGTTGACCCCGCGATTAGTGCCGCGATCGACTATGCTGACATTGACGCTGACCAGTTCAGTATCGACCCGAATCACATCGCCTTCCGAGATTTCTTCTGGACCGGCTGACACCGCAGCGGGCGTTCCCGCGCCGGCCGTCTTTTTTTCCTGACCGGTTAACTCAGGCCGCCGTTTCGGACCCGGGAGTTCGGCGGGCTCGAGCGACTCGCGGCGCTCTGATGGAGTTCTTGAAGGCGTTGAAATGATTCGCATGGACTGCTCGCCCGCGTTTGCCAGCGTGATGTTGCCGGCTTGCGAGTAGAGCCTGACGCTCTTGCCGCCACTGCCAATCCGGCTTTGCAATTGCGGGTGACTAGCCTGACTAACTATTGTTGAACCATACGATGAAGAAACGGTGCCCGTCCTGGAATCGGCGATAATCTCGGCCAGTGCGCCATTAGGAAGGTCAACTCGAATCTCGCCGGAGATCGTTTGCACCAGCAGGGCACCCAGCAATCCCCGGACTTCGACCGAGCCATCATTAGTGATGATTGCGGCGTGAGCGCGAACGGGAATCCGCAATTGCAGATTGATGTGCTGAGGCCCACGAGCAACCCGGATCGAAAGCAAACTGTCGGTTCGCTGGATTACGGCGGGCGACCGGCTCTCTTGACCACTATCTGTAATCGCTGTGAGCGATACGTAGTTCTCAGTCCATGACTCGACGATTACGCCGCCACGCAGATTCTCAATCCGCAGATTACCATTTGCAGGTAGCTCGAAACGCAAGCCTTCCGGCGTCTGATAGTTTGATAGCGGAAGTATTGGTCCCGCATGAACCACCAGAGCAATGCAAAGCAACGCTAACAGGCCAAATGATTTGGTTCGGACAGCGAGGAGGGCGCGGCCTTTTAGTAAAGCTAAAAACATCTTCGTAGTTTGGCGGCGGCTACCACCACCGTCGCGGAGGATTGGCGGGCGGTGGCCCGCCGCTAACAAACATCAAGACTCTGTCCCTCATCTCTCGATCATATCCAGGATAGATTCAACTTTGGGTTCGGGCTTCAGTTCGGCTTTCGGTTTGGCTGCGCCACTCTCGCTCAATTCCCCCAGCCGCAGCAGCAAGTTGCCCTGGTTTGACGAATACGCCACGCCATCTTTCTTGGTAACTACTCCGGCGCGAACCAATTTTTCGATCTCGCCGTCAAAGGTCTGCATGCCTTCCATCTCGCCCTGGTCCATAGCATCCATCAAAGATTTTCCTTCTGATTCGCCGCGTTCGATGTATTCCTTCGTGCGTGAAGTTGCTTTCAAAATCTCCATGGCGGCCACCCGGCCCGACCCATCTGCGCGCGGCAACAGCCGTTGCGAGATAATGTAACGAAACGACTGCGCCAGACGTGTGCGAATTATTTTCTCTTCGTTCTTGGGAAACACGCCGATAATGCGCTCGACGGTTTTGGCCGCGTCGATCGTGTGCAGCGTCGACAGCACCAGGTGTCCGGTTTCAGCAGCCTCCAAAGCCACTTCCATCGTTTCCCGATCACGCATCTCGCCCACCAGGATGACTTTCGGCGCCTGGCGCAGCGCGGCGCGCAGAGCCAGCGCAAAATTGGGAGTATCGGAATGCAGCTCGCGCTGATGGACGGTGCAATTCTTGTGCTGGTGCAGGAACTCGATCGGGTCTTCGATAGTAACGATGTGATAGTACTTTGTCTCGTTAATCAGATCGATAACGGCGGCCAGCGAAGAACTCTTGCCACTGCCGGTCGGACCCGTTACCAGCACGATGCCATTCTTCAATTCAACGATTTCCCGTAATTGGTCAGGCAGATCAAAGTCTTCGAACCGGGGCGTGCGCGGCGGAATCACCCGCATGACAATCGCGTATGTCCCGCGTTGCTTGAAGATATTGACGCGGAAACGGCTCAGCCCGGGAACACCGAATGAAAGATCGGTTGAGCCGTACTTCTCCAAGCTCTCGATTGAGGTTTCGTGAGTCCCAATGATGAGTTTGGCGATGGCGTAGGTCTGGGCCGGAGTCAGTTTTTCCAGGCCGGCGATGGGAACGCCCTGCAGCTTGCTCACGAGTTCAATCTGTGGCGGCCGGCCCGGCGAAAAGATCAGATCGCTGACTTTGTCGGAAACGTCGAGCATCTGCTTGAGCACTTTGGCCAGGTTTAATGGGCTGGGTGTCGCAGCTGTTTCCTGGGCAGGTGGTTCTTGAATCTCACTCATGGGTACTTGTCAGCTCGTTTGTTTCCCGAGCGGTCTCCTCGGATTTAGCTAGAGTGCTTTAATGATAAAAAATGTCACATCATCGGTCGCGCCCAGACCCTCAGTCCAATTGAGGACGTCGCGATGAACAAAATCGATCATCTCACGCGAACTCAAGTGGCGGCAGTTGCGCACTGCTTCAACCAGCCGGTCGCGGCCATACTCTTCCAGGGCGCGGTTCATCGCTTCGGTCACCCCGTCAGTATAGAGCACGAGCAGCTGGCCGGGCTCGATGTTGGCAAAGTACTCGTAGTAGCGCGTATCGCGAAACATGCCCAGCGGCACGCCGCCCCGTTCTTCGAAATGCACCTTGCCGTCAGCCTCCATAAGAAACGGGGGATTATGGCCGGCGTTGCAGTAAGCCAACGTCCGATTCGCCGAATCCAGAACGCCGTAGAAGGCAGTGACAAACTGGTTTCGCTCGATCGATTCCCATAGCAGATAGTTCACCTTGGACATCGAGATATGCGGCGCATAGCCGATGTGGGTGGCGGCGCGCAGGCTCGCGCGCAGAAACGCCATCAGCAATGCCGCCGGCACGCCTTTGCCGGAAACGTCAGCAATGACGATCCCAATCTGATCGTCATAGATCCGCACCCAATCATAGTAGTCGCCCGAAACTTCCTCGGTGGGAAAGTTATAGGCGCTGATGTCAAAACCTTCGAGCTGAGGATCGCGGGCCGGCAGCAATTCAAGCTGAACCTGACGGGCAACTTCGAGTTGAGTTTCCAAACGCTGCTTTTCAAGCATCTGATCGTGCAGCATTACTTTCTCGATGATGATGGCTACCTGAGATGCGAGCAGCCCCAGGATTTCCAGATCGTCCTTAGAATAAGCGTTGAGTTCATCACTTTCGAGATCAAAGACTCCAATGACCTCATTATTGGAAATGATCGGCGCCACCATTTCGGAGCGGGTACCCGCGCGCGCGTTAATGTAACGCGGCTCGTTCCGCACGTCAGGCGAAATGAATGGCTTGCCGCTTACCGCCACGTGACCAATCAGACCCTCACCCATCTTTAAACCCAGTTCCTGCAAGTCGTCGATGTCATAGCCGCGCACAACTTGAGTATGAAAGACGTACGTCTCATCCTCGGCCCACTCTGATTGAGGCTGCGAACGCTTGAGCAAATAGATGCCGGCAGCATCGTAAGGGATCAGCGAATCGAGCGTGTCCATGACCAGGTTCAGGACTTCATCCAGATCCAACGAGCGGCTGATCGTCTTAGTGATGTCGAGGAGCATGCGCAGCTTGTCGACCACTGACAGACCCGCTGCTTTTTGAATTGTCTCAGGCATAAGGGGATGACCGTGCGACCCGGTCTTCGAATTTTAATTATACGTGCTCAGGGCGCGTCGCAGAAATGCGTTTATGTTCCGGCCAGAGATGAGTGACCTTGATGCGGTATTCAGCGAGTTGGCGGCTGACGCGGAAGTGGCGGCCGATTTCTCGCGAAGTGCGCCCTGCGAACACCTGACGACGCAGCGCTCCGAACGGGACCAGGGCCGCCGCGCCGACGGCATAAGCCGCTTCTTCGTCCGCCTGGTTGTAATCGCGCGCCACCATTCGGCGATTCGATTGGCTTGTTGGTCCTCGGGGTTCATCCAATTGATGATCGCCGGTGATCGCGGCCAGACGATTTGGTTTGTGACCGAGAAAGACATGAGCAACTTCTTCCATCAGCGTGGCCCGGTTTCGTTGCATACCGTGGGCCGGATTCAAGATTACGAGTCGCCAACCGTTTGGCAGGGGCCGCGAACAGGCGCCGCCTGACCATTCATCCGCCGCCGCACCCAACAGATGCGCGCGTGATTCCGTTGATAATCCCTCGATACTATTGAAGTCCACTACCAGCAGCCGCGCAAAACTCGCCAGCGCGAACGGGTCGAGGGGTTGATCTTCTTTGACGCCCGCAAACTCGCGCAGACCCAGCGCGCGCAACTCGAATTGTTTTCGCTTTTCGGCGGCAGGTAACAGAAGATTTCCCACGGAGAATAATTGTAGTGCAAGTCGTTAACTTGCGTTCCGGCTCGCGGCTGCACGCTCAGTAATTTTATCCGGCAGCTTCAGGAATCTCTAAACAAGCGGGTGAGGCTTGTTTTAGCCCGCGAAGCGCGGCGATAGCATAAAGCCTGAGGTGGAGCGAAGCGGAACCCCAGGATCGTTCAATAACAAACTCATCAGCTTCGCTTTTTCGTCGAGTTCTGACTGAACTGTGTGTAGGCGACTCGGAAGAGTTCCGACAAGGCCTTGGCGGTGTCCGCCGTCAGGTGCTTGTCGGCGCGCAGATGCGCTTCGACGATTTCAGGCGTCGATTCGTGCGGATAATAAACAACGGGTTTGGGATCTGTCGAATGGCGCGGGCCGTGATGCATGACGCGCTCGATCGGCATTTGCAGCCACGAAGCTAAACGCGCGATGTTGTCGGCGTCAGGTTTACCTGTTCCGTTTTCAATCCGCGACAAAGTCGAAGCGGAAACTCCCGTCAGGTCGGCTACATCCCGCAGGCTCAAGCCCTGGTCTTCCCGCCGGCGACGTACCGCCCCGCCCAACTCAGATGTATTGACTCCGGATTTCTTTACCATGGGCACCAGCTTACCATTTAATGAGTTTTAGCTGCAAGACTATGTTTTATCCTCGCAACAGACCTCTCGCTGTCGTGGTTAACCCGGTCGAAGAACTTCTCCAAGTCGATGTCTACCACCCAGCGCCGTCCTTCGCGCACGTACTCACGGGCTTTTACCACCGCTTGCTGCGCGCTCCGGTTCGGTCTCAAGCCGTAGCTCGATTCAGAAA
>DATNNY010000285.1:0-11147 GCA_035601635.1 Pyrinomonadaceae bacterium | reverse complement strand
CAACCGTTGTCATTATTGAATCGAGTCCCACGCAGAGTTTCTGCGTCGCGTTACCCTTGACGAAGAGTTGGTGAGGGCCCTGCAAGAGGACTACCGGTCTGCTCCGATTTCTGAGGCGGATCGGCTCATGCTCGACTACGTAACTCAACTCACCCACGACGCCACACGCCTTTCTGAGAAGGATCATCAACGGCTGCGAAGGGCGGGCTTTGACGATCGGGGCATTCTGCAGATTACGCTGATTGCATCTTGGTTTAATTATATCAATCGGGTAGCCGACGCGCTGGGAGTTGGTCGAGACTAAGTGTGGCTCAAGCTGAGTGACTCAAATATCTGGCGCGGCCATCTTCACGCAATGCTTGCAGAGAGTCCTGTCAAGCGGACGGGTAGGCGTCCATTGTAGTGGGGTTTCATTCACCCGCCTTTTGACGCGAAGCCTGCTAACTCGCTTACCGCAAACCGTAAGCCCAGTCTTCGTATCTAGGAGATGAAAAACCTTGCTACCGCCCTTGATGGCAAACATGAGGCTTTGTATATCATTAATTTCAAATTAGGGCACTCAGTTTGAAGCTGTTGCGTTAGGAATGAGGGCGCTAACACGCTTACGTGATAACGGGCTTTAAAAGATATTCTAAACTGTCTGTTAGATTTACCTGCGCAGACTCAGGAATTACCCGATTGATCTTTGCGGCCGGTTCCTGTACGACTCACCATGTCAAAGAACTCTCGTTCCATAGAAGCTGAAGTTCAGCAAGTGCTTGACGAACCGTGGAACAAGAAGGAAATCCGTTTTGCCCCGAGCGTTGGCAAGATCACCAAGACTGTACCGAGTACACCATCCATTTTCACGATGCCCGATGCGCACAGTCTGTGTCCCATTGGGCGATAATCATTCGTTTCAGGACCTGGTTCGAACCGCGGTCCTGGAGCGTGCGGCAAAGATGAGCGGGCCGTTGAAGGATTGGCACAAAGCCAAGACCGACTGAACTAACCAGCCCGATACCCTTAGGGCGGTTCCGCTATGTGCGTTGATGCACACAGCAGAAGGCGCTATACTGCGGTGCATCAACGTCATTCGTTTCACTCGCCCATAATGACTCACTGACAATCACAGACGGACGAAGGCGCCTCTTAATGATGCGACCTTGGCGAGAGGAGAGCTCGTGACTCTAACAACCAATGGCAAAGAAGCGTTGAAAACCAATGGAAAAGAAGCGCGGGGCAACCATCTGCTCGCGGCGCTGCCATCTCAAGCATACGATAGACTGAGTCCTCATCTGGAAAAGATTACGTTTGGCCTCGGCGAAGTAGTTTATGAATCCGGAGCCCACATGCAATACGTTTATTTTCCGACCACGTCGCACATCTCTTTGCTGTACACGATGATCGACGGTTCCACGGCTGAGATGGGTCTGGTAGGCAAGGAAGGCGTGGTTGGCATCGCGTTGTTCATGGGTGGCGAAACCGCGCCGAACCGGGCCATGGTCCAGGGCGGCGGCGTGGCCTTTCGCATGAAATCGAAGGCCATGCTGGATGAGTTCAAACGCGGCGGCGAATTCCAACAATTGCTGCTGCGGTACACGCAGGCGTTGATCACCCAAATTTCGCAAACAGCTGTGTGCAATCGTCTGCACTCAGTCGAACAGCACCTCTGCCGCTGGCTCTTGATGACCCACGACCTCGCGCAATCAGACGAGTTGCAAATGACCCACGAGTTCATCTCAAACATATTGGGGGTGCGCCGGGAAGGGGTCACGATGGCTGCCCGGCGTTTACGGGATATGAAAATGATCAGCTACGTGCGTGGTCACATAACCATTGTTAGCCGGAGACAACTGTTAGCCCATGTCTGTGAGTGCTATCAGGTAGTGAAAGATGAGCATAGCCGCTTGCTGGGCTAAGAGCGGCACTCTCATTTGCCGGTCATCACTGGACGCACCTAAACATTGTCCAACCACCCTCCTTTGAAACCGGCGCGCCGCAATCCTTCGACGATATAAGGACAGCCCCTCATCAATCGCCATAGGAATCCCGTGCGATAGTTTTCGATCATCGCGACGACGGGTCCCTGATCGAGGCCGTAATAGCCCAGCGAAACCCAGCCGGGCTTGTTCCTCGGCGACGCGAAGGTCGGATTATAGCTGCACTTAAACCCATACTTACTGGTCATTTCTGGGAATTCCTCGTTGAAGTAATGCAAAAACGGCAAGACGATCTCGGGCGCAAATGGTAAAGAGGCGGCAACGGCCCACGGAGCGAGCGTTCCATCATCAGGTCCATACGGGATACCGCGCCCTTTGTAATCATAGAACCGCACGGTCCTGCCATTTATACGACGCGTCGCTGGTCCCGGCCCATCGCTGGCCGTGATTCCCCAGATACGTTCGCTGTATCCTTTGAAACGCTTCGGATTGCGCATCGCATATTGTTGTTGCGCGTAAGTGGCGCGGCGGCTATTTTCGAAATAATCGATTGCCTTGTGTCGCATGAAATCATCCTGAACTCCGCGAAGGTCGACCCACATGTGCGAAAGTTGATGAATGAAGAGCGGCCCCGCATACAGATATTGAAACCCGTAAATGCTTTTCCATTTGTAACTCCTGGTCCAGGCCCGGTAACTCTTAGGTGAAACGGGAAAGGTCGGGGAGGCAAGCGCGAGCAGGTAAAGAATCAAAGCCTCGCTGTATCCGGTCCAGCGATACTTAATGAATCCGGTTTCAGGTTTCCAGCCGTGCGTTATAGTCGACCCGCCATGTTGCGCCCATTGCCAGTCCACTCGCTGATAAAGTTTATTTGCGATCTGACGAAGGTCGCGCTCTTCTGCGGTGTCACGATCAAAATATTGGGCGGCCGTTAAAGCCCCCAGGATCAAAATTGCCGTGTCGATCGTAGAGACTTCCGACTGCCAGGCCCGGCATCCCGTCTTCATATCCAGAAAGTGGTAGTAGAAGCCTTTGCGGCCAATCGCGTCTGGCCCTTCGCCGTCAGGACCGTGATAAAAGAACCGCAGCTTCGTCAGGGTTCTCTTGATTGCTTCGGCGCGCGAGAGATAATGGCGCTCGACGGCAATTGGATAGACGGTCAGCGCGAAACCTATTACAGCGATTGAACTGGGCGAGCCTTTGCGCGTGCTGTCAGCCGTTAGACCGGTCTTCGGATGAATTTCGTGCAGGAAATATTTGAAGGTATCCGACTCCAGTTTGGCCAGATCGTGATCGCTAAACGATGGATGAACCTGTTTCATCGTTCTGTCCCACGGTCTGCCACGTCAAGAGCGTCGCATTAGCCTGAGTACGCGCCAGGCCCAAACACAGAGAGCCGCTGCGGCAATGGTGATAACAATGTAGAACGGGTCCTTCAACAAGGCGGGACCTTCCTCAATCGCCCGCCAGATGTGGGCCACCACGAGCAGGCCAAACACCGCGCCGGTGGTTATGACATAAGCCTTCATAGATTCTCCTCTTAGCCTGAGACGGTCAGAGAGTCTGCGAGGTGACTCTTCGTTCATCTGTTCGTCAGCCCCAGGTCAGAGCTGGCCCGAGCAGCTCCTATTATCTACCAATCTTGAACCCTTTCAGCACTCGACTTGTGAAGTCCCGGCTGGCTTTCTCTCTGTCAACCGCGTCAAAGCCCGCCCCGACTAAGTCTTCAACGTAAAGCAGAATGAACTCGCTGCGTTTGGCTTCATCTACCATGCGAACGAAACGCTGGAACGCGATTCCTTTTCCGATCGGGTAACCTTTGCCCTCCAAAAACGACGCAGCCCGAGTAACATCGGATTGAGGATCTTGCTTGATGGCGGCTGACACATTCGGCACGATTTCAAAGTCCGCAATATAAGTCTGCCCGGCAAGATCAATGGTTTTTGCAACAGTATAATTGTATGCACCGCTGACGTTAGGCAAATAACTTTCAAATTGGACCATGTACATGCGTTTGATTAGCCGCCGGCTGTCTGCAGCTATGAAGAAATATTGTTCCACTTGCGCTCTGCCATAAAGAATAAAGTTTTGCGTGCCAACGTAGCTGAACGTTTTATCAAATTTCACCCGGATAGGCGGCAGGTAGCTTGAAGTAAGGACCTGACCTTTGACCAGTCGTGTACGAGTACTGGTAGCGGATTGAGCAAACGCAAGCGGCGAAAACAACAAACTACTTGCGAGCATGAAAATTAGTAAAAGGATTTTTTGCATCGATCTTTCTCCTTCTCCATCTCAACGCGAAGCCCCGAACGTCCAGTTAACCGGACGGCGCCACGATTCACCTCAGCCTGAAGCCAAAAGAACAAATGAAAGAACGCAATACGCGCTCAGCCTCCGCGACTTCTTAGGGCGAAACCTAGATTAAGCTTCGCAACTTGATCTTGACTTCGGATGCTCGTTCGCCGCGCTTGATGCTCAGCAGATGCTCGCGTCCATCGTGCTTGAACATCTCTCTTATATCATCGAGCGCTAATTCCGAAGACGGTTTATTATCAATCGCAGTGATGACATCTCCGACGCGCAATCCTGCTTCAGATGCCGGAGAATTCTCCGCGACATGGAAAATTGTGAAGGCGTCAAGCTTAACCCCTTCGGCAGTTAGAACCATGCCGCTCATGTCAGATTCAAATGGTTCCAGGAGCCGATCGCCTGGTTCAAGAATCATGCGATGGTTCCGATAGTCAAAGATTACTTTGAACCGCCGCAAGATTCCGTCGCCAATATTTCCGGTCAAATCAGGATTAGCCAGCGCGCCCTTAGCCGATGTGGCGAGGCCGGTCACAAGCTTCTCCAGCACGAAACGCCCCAGCTGCAAGCTCTGCACGCGACCAAGACGCATAGAAGTTTCGCCGCCAACTCCTGCAGACGGAGCGGCGATTGTTTTGGGCATAGACTCGAGTATCTTTTGTATCTTGACAAATGGAGTGCCAAGAATAAGCGCATGGCTGCCGCCAGTGTCAATCCTGAAGGTTCCTTCGAGGGGCACTCGGCCCGGCAAGTTCAGTCGTGCGCGTACTGAAGAACCATTGTCTTTCAACTCAAGTGGAATCGAGTCGCCGCGTCCGGAATACTGAAACTCTTTCGGGTCATACACGCTGATGATGCGCGCCGCGTAATCAATTTCAACCACGAACCGGCTGAAGAAATCGTGGCCGAGTATACCGTCGACGACGCGCCCTATATATCGGTTTAGATTTGATAGCGGCAGGACAACGACTACCCGCGACTGGAAATCTACGCCTGGAAGACTGAAAGAAACATTTTTCGCCATCCCAGCCGCCACCGAAGTTTCACCTACTCCTTCGATATCACCGCCGCCCGAGACTTTGATGCCAAGTGCCTTCGCACGATTGGTATCAAGCAGTGAACCGGCGGCCCCGGTGTCGAGAATGAACCAGAGTGGCTCTGAACCATTGACGCGCACCTGCAAGAAAATGATGTTGGACGATAGCTCAAACGGGATGTGTAACGCGCTCGTGCCCGAAACGAAACCCGTGGCCGGTGCGGGCCGTTGGGGAGCAAGCGAGTTACGTTGAAGCTGCTGACCATTGGCAGGCATCAGCATCAAGGGAATTGAGAGCAGTACGATCAATGCCATCAAGCGACGATTTGAAGCACCACAGGATTTCATAACTTAGCAATAACGGACTGGCAGCATCGATCCAGGAGCGAGCTGCGCCATAGGTTTCGACTACCAGTTGGCATAGCCAAGGAAATATTTATAGCCCACAGCGCAAGCTGTGGGTCAGGTCGCGACCATTGGACCAGAGCCCCGGAGGGGCGACATCGACCTACTTGTGACGATCGTCGCTTGCGAATTATGTCGCTCGCTTCGCGAGCTTGTTTTCAATCGGCGCATCCGAAGCGATCCAATGATTGTCGGTTGCGCCTCGGCGAGTACAGCGTTCGGTACAGAACCCGGAGCGGTAGCGACGGGGTCCGGCCATCCAATTCCGTGGGTCGACCAGGTATTCGCGTTTCCCCAGGCATTGATCACTGACGACGCGACGTCGCCTGTCGAGTGTTTGACCCGGTCGCTACCGCTCCCGGTTCTGTACCGAGTAGCAACCCAACATCCGAGTTCACCGCGCCCGGCGTCTACATTCAACCTTCGCTTCAATCAATCAAGTTGAAGAAAGGAGACGCTCCGTCCAACGATTTGAGTCCGACGGCGTTGATGCATTCAATTGAGTGACTTGCGTTGAAACGGCTCGATTCGTAACCCTTCAAGTACAGCAATCACAATGCTATTCGATCTAGGTCCTTCGCCTTTTGATGAATCGCGCTCAGCCACCCAACCAAGTATTCTACCGCAGTCTTGCGGCAGAATACGCCAACTGGAAATAAAAAGCCGCGCCCTTACGGCTTGCTCCAATGCGCTACGAGATCTCATTCGTAACGCAACGCTTCAATAGGATCGAGCGCGGCGGCTTTGCGGGCGGGGTAATAGCCGAAGAATATGCCCACCGCGGCTGAGAAGAAGACTGAGCCGATGATGGCCAGAGTGGAAATGAGTGTGGGCCACCCGAGTAGTTTGGGTATTAAGAGCGACAGAACAATTCCCAGCACAATGCCGATCAGACCGCCGGTCAAGCTAAGCACGATTGACTCAATCAGGAACTGAATCTTTACCGCTGAAGAGCGCGCGCCGATGGCCATGCGAATACCAATCTCGCGCGTCCGTTCGGTCACTGAAACCAGCATGATGTTCATGATTCCGATGCCGCCAACCAGCAGCGAGACGCCCGCAATACAGGCCAGCAGAATCGTCATTGTGCTGTTCGTTTGGTTGGCGGCGTCGGCGATGTCGGTCATGTTGCGAACGGTAAAGTCGTCCGGGTCACTAGCGCCCAGCTTGTGACGTTGACGGAGCAATTCAGTAATCTGCGACTGGGCGGTATAGGTAGCATCCTGCGAAATTGCCGAGACATAGGCGATTTGCAGACGCGGACTGCCCAGCACCTTTTTCTGCACCGTCGTGTATGGAGCAAAGGCCACATCGTCCTGGTCGCGGCCTTGTTGGTCCTGGCCTTTCTTCGCCATCACTCCGTTTACGCGAAACGGCAGGTTCATGACTCGCAACGTTTGTCCGACGGGATCCATACCGGGAAAGAGATTGTCGGCGATTGTCTGTCCGATGACGATCACCCGGGCCGCAGTGCGCACGTCAGCGTCGTTAAAAAATTCTCCGCTCTGGACCTTCCACTTACGCACATCCGGATACTGTTCGCTCACGCCCTGAACAGATGTGTTCCAGTTGGCGTTCCCCGAAACCAATTGCGACCGGGCATTCACCGCGGGAGTCACCATTGAGACACTCGGCACTTCGCGTCTGATCGCGTCCAAATCTTCTACGGTGAGGGTGTTGGTGCCCGAGTCGCCCGTGCCGCTGCGCACGCCCCCAACGTTCTGCGCTCCGGCACTTACGAAGAGTAGGTTAGTGCCGATACTTTCGATTTGCGCTTGCACCGAAGCCTGCGCGCCCTGGCCGATACTCACCATAGCGATCACAGCGGACACGCCGATGATGATGCCGAGCATCGTTAACGCCGCGCGCATCTTGTTCCGCACCAGGGCGCGGAAGGCAACCCGAATGATCATTAAGAGGTCCATAGCTTTTCCTGGGAAGAAGTTCTACGCAGATTACGCAGATTACGCAGAAGACATTGTGACGGCTGAGATGCGTCTATCTGATGCGTCGCCATCTGCACCCCTGCTGCTCTGACAATCTGTGTAATCTGTGTAGTCTGCGAAATCTGTGGATTCCTAGTCTTCATCTTCGTCCTCTACAACCGCCGGCAGATTCCGCAACTCCTCGGCAGCATCACGAGGCTTGGCAACCCTTGAGTCCTTCTTAATCCGGCCGTCTTTAAAGACAACCACTCGCGACGCATACTCGGCGATATCGGGCTCGTGCGTGACCAGCACGAGGGTGATGCCGCGTTCGCGATTGAGTCTTTGGAAAATCTCCATCACTTCCACCGAAGTTCGCGAATCGAGATTACCAGTCGGCTCATCCGCCAGAATCAGCGCGGGGTCGTTAACCAGCGCGCGCGCAACTGCGACACGCTGCTGTTGTCCGCCGGATAACTGATTCGAGTGATTTTGCTCGCGCCCGGTCAGACCTACCGACGCCAGCGCAGCCATTGCCCGTTCGTGACGAGTCGCGCCGTTAGCTCCCGCATAAAGCATCGGCAGTTCGACATTCTCGAGCGCCGAAGTGCGCGAAAGTAAATTGAATCCCTGGAACACAAACCCGATTTTCTGACAACGTATATCGGCGCGTTCATCCTTCGACATTTCAGAGACGTCTTCACCGTCGAGGACGTATTTTCCACGCGTCGGTCTATCCAGACATCCGATGATATTCATCATCGTTGACTTGCCCGATCCTGAGGCGCCCATGATGGCCACGAATTCACCTTCGCTGATGGTCAGCGAGATGCCGCGCAATGCATGAACTTCGACATCTCCCATCGTGTAAGTCTTGTGGATATGATCCAACTCGATCACTGGACGCGGCTCTGGTGTCTGGGGAAGTAGAGCCGCGGCCATCGTTGGCACGATTGGGATTTGCTGTTCGGTTGTGAATGTCGTTGACATAGTTGCTTCTTCTTCATTTGCATGTGGCGCGCGTCTCGCCCGTGCCACCGCTTAGTTCCGCCGGCCGCCTCCGCTCGGTGCGCCCCCAAATCCTGGCGCCGGACTCTGCGTGCCCTTAGCCTTACTGGCAGCTGATAGCGTTTGACCGGTAATCACCATCTCGCCTTCCTGCAGGTTGCCTTCGATCACTTCGGTCGCGGCTCCGTCGGTAAGACCGATCTTGATTCTCCGCGATTGGGGCTTGCCATCGGTGCCAAGGACCCAAATTACTCTGGTCTGGCCTTCCAGTACTGGCGCGCTGGGCGGGGCGAACGTGCGCCCGGAACTGTTAGCTGCTGGCGAACTCGAAGTTGCCGGCGCATTAGTTGTTTCAGTTGGCTGGCTGCCGTTGGCGTTCGCGTTGGCCCGACGCGCCTGACCTGATTTATCGCCGGCTCCACTGTTGGCGCCACCTGGACCCGCGCTGATCTTCTGGCCGCTGGCGTCCTGGGGCGTGAAGCGAAGCGCAGAATTAGCAACCTTGAGGACGCTGTTTCGCTCGTCAATCGTAATCACGAGGTTGGCTGTCATCCCGGGTTTTAGTTTCTGCTCCGGGTTGTTGACGTCCATTACCACGTTATAAGTCACAACGTTCTGCACGTTCGTTGGGTTGAGCCGCATCTGTTGGATCTTGCCGTCGAAATCCTTGCCGGGAAAAGCATCGACGGTAAACTTGACTGCCTTTGCCTGCTCCACCAGACCGATGTCCGCCTGATCAATGTTGGCGATGACCTGCATCTGCTTAAGATCGTTCGCGATCGTGAAAAGAGTTGGCGCCGACAGACTCGCCGCCACTGTCTGGCCTACATCTACATTGCGAGAGACGACGATGCCGTCAATCGGCGAAACGATCGTCAGGTGCGTCAGGTTTACTTCGGCGAGGCGCAGAGCGGCTTGTGCCTGAAGCACCTGGGCCTGAGCCTGTTGCACCTGCGCCTGGGCCTGCTGCACCTGCGCTTGAGACTGTTGAACTTGTGCTGCCGATTGGGCAATGCCGGCGCCCGCCGCCGACTGCTCACTATACACAGCCATGTTTACCTGGGCCTGGGCCTGGTTGTATCGAGCTTCGGCTGCCTGATAGCTGGTTTTCGCCGTGTCATAGTCGCGCTGCGCGATAACACCGCTCTTAAGTAAAGACTCCTGTTGTTTGAGCAAGCTGAGGGCGTCGTCCTGCTGAGCTTTCAACACGGCAAGATTCGCTTGCGAACTGGACACACCGGCGCGGCTATTTTGCACTGCCGATTGCGCGGCCAGGGCTCGTGCCTGGGAATCATTTACACCCGCGCGCGAATTCGCGACGCCGGCGCGCGCCAACTGCAAACTCGCCTGTGCTTGTTGCAGAGCGGCGCGAGACTGGTCGACCTGCGCTTTAGCAAGGGAGGGATCAAGTTCGGCGACGACTTGACCCTTTTTCACGACCGAGTTGAAATCTGCGTGCAGCGCGGAAATTGTTCCGGATGCCTGACTCCCAACCTGCACCGTGGTGACGGCCTGCAGCGTACCGGTGGCAGTGACGGTGTTGCGCAGGTTGCCTCTTTCGACCTTTGCGGTCATGTAAACCGGCGCGCTGGAGCTTCCGCCCCAGAAATAGAATGCCGCGAGCGCGAGCAGCGCGGCAGCGCCAATGCCGATGATAAGCTTCTTGCGCTGGGTGATGTTCAATTTCTTCAAGCTAAGCTTGCTCGAGGTCTTCACCGAAGTGGTGCCCGGAGCAAGCGGAACTGCATCAAAAATTCTTGCCGACATAATCGATTAACCTAACAATCTCACTGGAATCAATACACGCGGCTGCAACTTATCGATAGCCGCAATTAGCTAGACACAACAACCAGTCCTTTCGTTACAGGGGGCGTCCAGAGTCCGAGCCTGCGGTAGCGGGCGGCAGCATAAAGCCTGGGGTGGAGCGCAGCAGAACCCCAGGTTAATATCCAAAGATAATAGACCAGCCCGCGGAGCGGGCGACAGTCTTAACCTGATTTCCGGGCTGCCCGCTCCGCGGGCTGTTGTCCTTCGGTCGGCAATTCCTGGGGTTTCGCTGCGCTCCACCCCAGGCTTTTATGCTTTCACCCCCTACCGCGGGTTTAGTCTTGGGTCTCATCAGATCAGCTCAATCTGGTCTTGAAGCGGCCGATCCGGACTCAGATCGGAGCGATCCGGACTCCGATCACTCCGATTCAAATCGGGATTAGTTCGATCCGGATCCGAACCGAAGGAAGCACGATTAGCCCGCAACCGCGGGCTGAACTTGGCCACCGATGTGTAACGATTTAGTGAAGGTCGGTGTCTTATCTTCTGGACGGGCCTAAAAAGCGGCTCCCCGGTCCGGACTAATAAATTCAATCAGGAGTAAGCAAGATGAAGAAACTTGGAAAGCTAAAAATTCTGGCTATCGCCGGCTTAGCGGCGCTGGCTTTGTCGGTCCCGATTGTGTTGGCTCAAACAACCAGGACGAATCGGGACAAAGAGACGGAACGCGGCGAAGGCCACGGCCACCGCTGGGGCGGCCCCGGCGAAGGCATGCAT
>DATNNY010000284.1:0-4735 GCA_035601635.1 Pyrinomonadaceae bacterium | reverse complement strand
CTTCAAAGAAGCCAGCGATGCCTATCATCGCGAATTCATTCAGCGCAAACTTGATGAAGCCGGCGGCAACGTTTCACGGGCGGCTGAGTTAATGGGCATCGATCGGAGTCATCTGTATCGGCGGATGCGGGCGTTGGGATTAAGCGCGCGGGGCTGAGGGATCGGGCTGTATATGACGAATACGACCTATATGACCTATCGTGCTAGAATCCTTTTTGAGGTTTTAAGGCAATAATGGATTACACCACCAGAGAATTACTTAAGCGGTACGCGAAAATGGCCACCGGCCAGCCGTTCGCGCCGGTGCTGCTTAATATTTTGGTTACTTCAGTGTGCGACATGCGTTGCACGCATTGTTTCTTTACCGACCAGCTCGATGATCGTCCACGCAAGAAACTTCAGATGAAGACGAACGAGATCGATCGCATAGCGGAAACGCTGGGCGGCAATCTCGGTGTGCTGATACTCGCCGGCGGCGAGCCGTTCACGCGTAAAGACCTGCCGGAAATCGTTGGCTCTTTCTATCGTCACAACAATCTCGAATCGGTTTATCTGATGTCGAACGGGCAGATTCAGAAGCGAATCTTTCCCGATGTCACGCGCATTCTGGAAGAGTGTCCCAACCTGAATGTCACGGTCGCGATGGGCATCGATGGACTGCAGGCACAGCACGATAAGATTCGACAAAAGCCCGGATCGTGGACGATCGCTATTGAGACTGCCCGCGAATTAAAGGCGATGAAAAAGCAGTATCCGCGCCTCGATCTGCAAACGTGCACCTGCTTTATGCATTCAAATCAGGACACGATTTTTGATTGGTATGATTTTCTGAAGCACGATCTGCAACCGGACAAAGTTAACTTCAACTACATTCGTCCGCCTTCAGCGGATCCGATCGAGCTGGAAATCGATCACACTCGGTACGCCCAACTCGCGCAGATGATCGACGACGATTCGCGGCACGCGGCGATCAAGAACAACTACGGTGGCAAGGCCGGCTACTTCAAAGCAGCGATCGACATTTACATGCATGGCCTGATCACCAAAACGCAGGAAACCCAAAAGGCCCAGTTGACTTGTTATGCAGGCACGGCTGGCGCCGTGATTTATGATGAAGGCACGCTGTCCTCCTGTGAAAATCTGTCGCCGATTGGAAACCTCCGCGACCACAATTGGAACTTCCAGGGTCTGTGGTTGTCCGAGGCTATGAAGGCACGCCGGAAACAGGCAGCGGACGGCTGCTTTTGCACCCACGAATCGAATTGCTATTACCCGTCTCTGCCTTTCAATCCGAAGCACTTGATCAAGATTAAGCGGCTGGAGCGCGAGATGAAGAAATCGCGCAGGGAATTCGATAAACAAACGGAGCCCCGGGCAGATGGAGTCACCGTTAACGTTTGACGAGCTATTTGGAAAAAGGGCGTTGCGGAGTACCGACTTCAGTCGGGTATTTTCTTTTAAGGCGAAAGACCCAACTAGAGTTGGTAATCTAGACACCACCCGGTTCGCGGCAGTCAATCCATGAATCCGAACGCTCCAAAAATTCTGATCATATCTTCGGATACCGGTGGCGGCCATCGCTCGGCGGCGGCCGCGATCGTGGCCGGAATTCAGAGTATTGTCGAAGGCGATTCGTACGCGATTCGCGTCGTCCGAGCGGTCGAAGACTCACATCACATCACGGCCAAGGCGGTGGCGCTTTACAACTGGCTGCTGCGTAACAAGCAGCACTGGATGAAATATCTCTACTGGGCCGTCAACCGTTTTCGCCCCGAAACGCGCGAGTTCTTTCAGTCGCGATGCATCGGCTTTGTGCGCGAACTCTTCGAACGCTGGTGCCCGCATATCGTGGTCAGCGTCCATCCGTTGACCCAACACCTCTTCGCGCGAGTGCTCAAAGAATTGGGTCTGGCGGATCGGATTCCGCTGGTCACCGTGGTCACGGATCCTTATTACGGTTTTTGGAAGGGGTGGGCTTGTGACGACGTGCGGCTGTACCTTTGCGCCACCGAAGAAGCCCGCCGGCAGTTGATTGACTATGGCATTACCCCGGAACGAATCAAGGTTTCCGGCATGCCGGTGCATCCGAAGTTTTCGTTTCCCGGCGATAAGGCCGCCCAACTTGCGCGCACCGCGCTGGGGCTCGACGCAGACAAGTTCACCGTCTTTGTCAACGCCGGCTGGGAAGGCGGCGGCAACATTCCAAATATTTTTCGCGAGTTGGTGCGCGGCGAATTGGACATGCAGGCGATCTTTCTCGCTGGTAAGAACGAGGCCTTGAAAGCCGAGGTCGAAACCCTCGCTGCGGAAGCTAAGTTTCCAATCAAAGTTATCGGCTATTCTGACGAGGTCGAAAAACTGCTGGGCGCGGCCAATGTGATGATTTCGAAACTGGGCGGCTTGAGCACTTTCGAAGCCTTGAGTTGCCGCGTGCCAATCATCGCCGACGGGACCACCCAACCAATGCCGCAGGAAGCGAGCACCGTTAACCTGATCGTCAAGAGCGGCGCGGCCGTTCTGCTGCAACGAGCTTCGGATGTGGTCCCGGTCGTGCAGCGCATGATCAAAGATTCAACGCACTATGCGGCCATGCGCGCCGCCACCATCAGCGTGCACATTCCCAACGCCACGCGGCGGATCGTTGAAGAGATCACTGCGCTGATTCCAGTACCGGCGAATGCCGAAGAAAATCTGCCCGCCCCAGAGCAACTGGTTGAGACTGCGCTGGCGTGAGTGATGAGGTCAGTACCGGGAGCGGTAGCGACCGGGTTATTGTCGTGGCAAACTCGACCGTGGCGCGGATTGAGACCCGGTCGCTACCGCTCCCGGTACTGACTGCATAACACTACTCCTTTCAATCTCGTCTTGACTGCCGCACACGCTTCGCGTTCTAATCCCCGTTTATCCAAGCTCTTAATTCCGAGCCGAAGTTAATGGCAGCGCATCAGGCCTGCCGCATAGGAGATTGTACAGAGTGAGCCTCTTACTCGAAGGAAAGCGGGCGTTTGTTACCGGCGGCACGCGTGGCATCGGGGCGGCGCTCTGCGAAGTGTTCGCGCGAGAAGGCGCCGATGTGGCGTTCAATTATAATTCGCGCGACGATTTGGCCGACGAAGTGCGGCAGAAGATCGAAGCGCATGGACGCCGGGCCCGCTCGTTCAAAGTCTCCGTAATCGATCGTTTCGGCATGAAACATCTGACCAGGGAACTCGTCACTGAATGGGGCGGCATCGACATCCTGGTAAACAACGCGGCCATCAATCGCGGCGATAATTTCGCTACTACAACTGATCGCGCCTGGGACGAAGTAATAGATACCAATGTTGGCAGCCTGTTTGCGGTTACCAAGCCGATCTACAAGCAGATGATCCGGCAACGCAAGGGAAAGATCCTGAATATTACTTCGATTGGCGCAATGCGCGCGCTGCCGACGGCGGTTCACTACGCAACTTCCAAAGCCGCGATGATCGGCTTTACCAAATGCCTTTCGCGAGAGGCGGGCACCTTTGGCGTCAGCGTCAATGCAATCGCGGCAGGAATCTTTGATACCGACCTGGCGCAACAGCTACCGGAGAGGCTGTTGCAAATGCATGACTTCTGGGCGTCGAGCGGTCGTCTGGGACGTCCGGCGGAATTGGCAGAGTACGCAGCGTTCATGGTCAGCGATCGCAACTCGTTCATGAATGGTGAAGTTGTGATTGTGGACGGCGGAGCGATTACTTAAGAACATAAGGACTCGGGCTATGAAGGAACGCAGGCCAGTCGGTGAGTAGCGCGGCGACCAGGATCACCGACAAGCAAACATAGGCCGACCAGAAGAGCCAGAACAACAACGCCGTTCTCATTTCTTCGCGCGACCAGTGAACCTCGTCATTTTGGTTTTGATTTCTCGATCTCATCCAGCCTCTTTTCCAAAGCCCGGATTCGTTTCGGAAGATCTCCCAGTTTCTTGAAAACCGCGATCGCGCGCCAGAACGCGCTTACTTCAAATGCCGGAGTGCCGACCAGTATCTCCCCGGCCGCGACATCGTTCGGCACGCCGCTCTGCGGATAAAGAATCGCGTCATCACCTACGTTGATATGACCACCGATGCCTACCTGTCCGGTGAGAATAACGCGATCACCTACGCGCGAGCTGCCGGCCATTCCGACTTGCGCACATAGTAAAGCATCTTCGCCGACAACACACGAGTGCCCGACCTGAATCAGGTTGTCGAGCTTGGCTCCGCGTTTGATGCGAGTTTCTCCGGTCGAAGCTCTGTCAATCGTAGTGCCGGCGCCAATCTCAACGTCATCTTCAATTACCACGCGGCCGGTCTGCGGAATTTTCAACCAACGCCGCTGTTCGTCTTTGGCAAAGCCGAAACCGTCACTGCCGATAACCGCGTTATTGTGAATGATCACGCGCCGGCCGACGACTGAATTCTCACAAATCGCCACGCCGGAATGAATGACTGAGTCACTCCCGATAGTTACATTGTCTGCGATGGTTACGTTCGGATGGATCTGAACTCGATTTCCAATAATTGCGTCTGGCCCGATTACTACGTGGGCGCCGATGAAGATATCGTGAGCAACGTTTGCAGTTGGATCGATCACCGCCGAAGGGTGAACTCCCGGCTCAAGCAACTCCGGCGGGTGAAAGAGAATCAACGCGCGAGTAAACGCGAGATAGGGATCCTTTGCACGCAAAACGGCAATGTCTGAGCGGGGGACTTCCGTATCTTCGCCGACG
>DATNNY010000283.1:0-12533 GCA_035601635.1 Pyrinomonadaceae bacterium | reverse complement strand
CTAACAAATCCCGTCGCCTGATCACCGCGTGATATACTCCGAATCGAATTATGGCTGAGTTTATTTGTCGTTTGGGAACGCCGGCGGGCGAGATTGTGACGCGCACGGTCGAGGCGATGGCGGCGCACGAGGCGCGCGCGCGACTCGAGCGAGAAGGCTTCAAAGTCTTTGCAGTCACGCCGCCCAAGGTCCAGGGCCTGACCTCATTCACCAAAACCGGCAGTACGGCGCGGGTTCGGGTTAAGGCCAACGACTTCCTCCTTTTCAATCAGCAACTCGCGGCCTTACTGCGCGCGGGCATTCCGATTCTGCAAGCGATAACAATGTTGAGCCGGCGAGCAACGTCGGTCCGTTTGCGAGTCGTGCTCGAAGAAGTCGAAACGGCAATTCGCGGGGGCGCGGCACTGTCGCAAGCATTCGCGGCGCAGGGCTCGGTCTTCCCGCGTATTTACACGGCGTCGATTTTGGCCGGCGAGCGTTCAGGCGCGCTGGACGAAGTGCTTTCGCGATACGTGAGTTACATGCGGCGCTCGGTTGGCTTGCGGCGAAAGATTCGCGGCGCCCTGGCCTATCCGGCCTTCCTGCTGCTTGCCTGTTTGGGAATGGTGATCTTTCTAACGACCTTTGTCGTGCCGCGAATGTCCGATTTGTTCGCCGGCTTTGGTAACGATCTGCCGACTGTCACCCAGATCGTCCTGGGACTCTCGCACTGGATCATCGGCAATGCGTTTTGGTTTGCGCCGTTGCTGGTAATTAGCGCCGTCGTTTTTTTCATCTGGTCGCGCACGCCCTCGGGTCGTCTTATCATTGACGCTTTTCTGCTCCGGCTGCCGCTGGCCGGGAAACTTTTGACTCAGATGTCGACGGCCCAGGCCTCGCGCTCGCTGGCTACACTGCTGGCGGGCGGCATCACGCTGGTCGAGTCATGGGAAATCGCCGCCGAATCGATTACGAACCTGGAACTGCGGCGCCGCAGTTCGGCGATACTCCCGCTGATTCGCGAAGGCCGATCATTTACAGAAAGTCTGGAGACGGCCAACTGGATGCCCGATCTGGCCATCGATATGATTGGAATCGGCGAACGCTCGGGCAGTTTGCGCGAGATGCTGGACGAGGTGGCGACCTTTTACGACGCTGAATCAGAGGTGCGTTTAGAGCAGTTGACGACCACGCTGGAGCCTGCGATTCTGGTGCTGATGGGTGGCGTTGTGGTGATGATTCTCCTGGCCATTTATTTGCCGATCATCCAATCGATTTCGCACGGGCCGATGATGAATCATTGAGTTAGCGCAAGTTGTTTACCTGCGCCTGTTATTTCGGTCAAGAGAACGCAAGTTAGCAACTTGCGCTACATTATGAAGCAATTCACAGAAGAACAAACTCCCTCTCCGGACGCGAATGCACTCAAAGATGGCGTCTCTGACTCGGGCCAGGACCTGGCGCAATTGCCCCCCGCTGTTGAGCCGCCGGAAATACGACAAGCGAGAGAATTAGCGACTCGTTACCGGCTGCCTTTCGTCAATCTATTGCCCAAGGATGGCGAGTCTCCCATCGACTATTCGTTGCTCGGCGAACTTCCGGTCGACCTGATGGTGCGTCATCAATTTGTTCCGCTGCGGCGCGAAAACGGAAAACTGCACATCGCCATGGCCGATCCAACTGACCTGGATCTGCTGGACGATCTCGCCGGAGCCTTGCGGATGCGGCTGGTTCCGCACGTAGCTACGGCCGGCGCGATCGATGTGGTCTTGCGCAAAGGCGACGCCACACAGCGGGTCTTGCAGGAGGCCGCTTCGGGTTTTCGCATTTCGCTGGTGCGCGAAACAGAGGCAGGCGAGGAAGTTTTGGATCTGGATCGTTTGGCGACTGACAGCGAGATGTCGCCGATCATCAAACTGGTCGACACGATCATTTACAATGCGATGGAATCGCGCGCGTCTGACATTCACATCGAAACCCGCGACACGGAAGTGCAGGTGAAGTACCGCATCGATGGAGCGCTGTATCAGAAAGTCGATCCGATCGATCTTGCTTATCACCAGACGTTAATCTCGCGCATCAAGGTCATGTCTGAACTCGACATTGCCGAACGCCGCGTGCCGCAGGACGGCCGTTTTCGCGTGCGCTACAAAGGCCGAAATGTTGATTTCCGCGTTTCCATCATGCCGACCGTGCATGGCGAAGACGCCGTGATTCGTATTCTCGACAAAGAACAAATCAATGAAGAGTTTAAGAATCTGGATCTAAACGTGGTCGGATTCGATCCGGACGATCTCAGAAAGTTTCGGCGTTACATCGCGGAGCCATACGGCATGGTGCTGGTTACGGGTCCTACCGGCTCTGGCAAAACGACGACGCTCTATGCCGCTCTCAACGAGATTCGGAACGAAGAAGACAAGATCATTACGATCGAAGATCCGGTTGAATATCAACTCCACGGCATTACCCAGATTCCAGTCAACGAGAAAAAAGGTTTGACCTTCGCACGCGGGCTGCGTTCGATTCTGCGACACGACCCGGACAAAATCATGGTCGGTGAAATACGCGACGAAGAGACCGCCCAGATCGCGATTCAGTCTGCCCTCACCGGTCACCTGGTGTTCACCACCGTGCACGCGAACAATGTCATTGATGTGATTGGCCGTTTTCTGAACATGGGCGTTGAGCCTTACAATTTTGTTTCGTCCTTGAACTGTGTACTCGCGCAACGTCTGATTCGAGTGCTTTGTCCGGTTTGCCGTCGCGGCTTTCATCCTTCCGACACCGAATTGCTTGAATCCGGCCTGCATCCGGAAGAACAGCGGGACAGCGTCTTTTATGAAAATGTTGGTTGCGATGCTTGTAATCACACGGGCTATCGCGGCCGCACGGCGATCCATGAGTTGCTGGATCTCAGTGATAACATTCGCGAAATGATCGTCGAACGACGGCCAGGTTCAGAAGTACGGCGAGCAGCTGAGGCCGAGGGTCTGACCAGTCTGCGCGAATCCGCCTTGAAAAAGGTCTTTTCCGGCGTTTCGACCCTGCACGAGATTAACCGGGTGACCTTTGTGGAGGAAGTGAATTTGGCGGGACGGCGTTAGTAGCCGCCAACTCCTGGGGTAAATGCTCTGCCCGTTTTCGGTCGGCGGTCTCCTTAAAATAGGCCAGCTTTTCTGCTAGACTGCTTGAGTTTTTGGCATTGCGGAACTGGTCCCCGACGCTTGCGTGTAATGACCAGGACACCCGAAGTCCTCAGGTCGACTTTTCCAAAGCATTCGTTCCGAGAGGTTCAATTATGAAATCAAGAAACCGTTGGCACTCGATTGTCGCGCTCCTCATCGTTACCTGCATGTTGGCAGTACCGGTTAGCGCTCTGGGGAAAAAGGGCAAAGACAACTTCAACCGCGGCCTGAAGTACGAACAGCAGCAGCAATGGGAGAAAGCCGCGCAGGAGTTCACTCTGGCAGTCGCGGCGGACCCCTCGAATGTGGATTATCAGCTTCATTATCGCCGCGCCATCTTTAATGCGTCTCAGACTTTCATGCAGCAGGGACGTTCACTGGCAGAGCAGCGCGATTATGTCGGGGCCTACAACGCGTTCCGCCAGGCCTTCGGTTACGATCCGGTAAACCAGCTCGCAGTTTCGGAAATGGAGCGGATGGTGCGGCTGCAGGAAGTTAAAGAAGGAAAGCCGCAGGGAACTGGAAGCGATACGAAGGCGGCGTCGGCTGACGGGGCGGGAACTCCGGCCACCACGTCCACGGCTCGCCCGGCTGAGGCACCGATCTTAACCAAGCAAGAGCCGACGCGTGTGATCAATTTCAATGGCGACTTGAAGCAATTCATCCGCACGATGGCGGATCAATTAAATCTCAACGTCATTTTTGATCGCCAGTCCTTTGCTCAGCCGCGAAATATTGATGTCAGTTTACGCGATGTCACGACAGCCAAGGCCCTGGATTATATTTTTCTCCAGGAAAACTTGTTCTTTCAGAAATTGGATCGCCGCACAATTCTGGTCGCCGATCAGGCCCGCCGCCAGCAATACCAGCAACTGGTTGTGCGCACGTTCTACATTTCAAACTCGGATCCCGAGAAGGCCAAGCAGCTGATTGTTCAGGCGTTGCCGGCGTCTGTGGGCAGGCCGCAATCGATCGTGGTGGCTGACAAAGACACTAACAGCCTGACGGTTCGGGATACGGCCGAAAACGTAAAGCTGATCGGCGACTTGCTGCAAAGCATCGACAAGGATCGCGCCGAAGTCGTGATGGATGTGGACATCTATGAAGTCTCGAGATCAAGCTTACTGCAACTGGGAAATCAGTTGGGCAGCGGAACATTTAATCTGGGCGGGTCGCCAGGCTTGGCCATACTCAGTAACAACGGGGTGACCACCGGGGTACAGAGGGGCGTTAATCTGAGCAGCATTGTAGGACTAACTCCTACCGGCGCAGCCGCGGCCCTGGTGATTCCGCCCTCGGTACTCACTGCTTTCCAGAGCAGGAACAACTCCAAGTTGCTCGCTTCGACCCAAATCCACGCGTTCAATAACGAAGAGTCTACTGCCCGCATTGGACAGCGAGTACCGGTGCAGACGGCGCAAGCGTATCCGTTCGGCGTTCAGACAGGCACCACCACCAGTCCCCAGACGGGCTTTCCCTCGGGCGGCTTTCCGGTAATCAATTATGAGCCGACGGGTCTGACTTTGAACTTTACGCCGCAGGTATTTCCCAACCTCGACGTGCAGGTCAAGATGAAGATTGAGTCAAAGGATGTCAGCGGAGCCAGCACCCTGACGCCGACCTTTACCGAACGCACGATCACCGGCACGGCGCGCGTGCAGAATAACCGGACCATGATGCTCGCGAGTGTGACCCAGGATATTCAGTCGAATGGACGACAGGGCCTTCCGTTTCTTGGCGGCCTTCCCATTCTCGGTCGATTATTCACTTCGCCGACCAAGGATAACCGTCAGGTGGACATTGTGATCGCCGTAACACCACGCGTGCTGCGCGCTCCGGCGGTAACGCCGCGCGATGAAGAGATGAGACCCAGCGGTACGCTGACCTCGCCCACCACGGGATCGATTGCTACGTTGATGCAGGAAACCGAACGCGAAGAGGCAGACATTGCGGCCCGCAGCAAACAAAAGGATGTCCCCATGCAATTGGCCGAAGCGCAGGTGAGTTATGTGCCGGCGACGAACACTGCGCTTGTCGCTCAGTCAAATTCAAATGCCAGCAAGCCGGCTGAGATTGGCGCACCTCAGATCGTGCCGGTCTCGCAGAGTAATAACGTCGCGCCGCCGCAGACACAGTCTGCTGCCTTGGTTATTCCGGAAAAGAAGGACGGAGGTTCGGCGTCCACGGATGCGGCAATGCCTCAGCCGAAAGCACTGGCGGCAAACTCGCCGGCCACGCAGAAGATGGACGTCGCCAGCGCGCTTAAGAGTATTGTTTCGCCCACGACTGGCGTATCCGGAACTTCTGCCGGCACAAAGCAGGATGCGAACCTGACCCCGGTCGTCGAAGGACTTGCGCCCAAGAGCGAGAAGACTGACACCAGCGCCGGATCTAATGAGTTGGCGGCAGGCGTTGTCGAGTTGGGCCTCTCTCCTGATCAGAGCGAGATGCGCGTGGGCGAAAAGCGTCAAATCGCGTTGGGCGTCAGAACTGGAGCACCTCTGGGGCTCGCGGTGCTGACGCTCCGTTTCGATCCGCGGGTAGTTAAGATCAATTCGGTTGCGCCGGGCGGCCTCTTCGCTAATGCCAAGACTGCACCCGCGTTGACCCAGTCGGTGGATCAAAATGGAATGCTCCTGGTTTCGTTAACGCCCGCCGCCGGTTCGCCCGTTAATGGCGAAGGCGTTTTGCTCAACATTGAATTTGAAGCTGTCGCGGGCGGTGACAGCTTACTGGCGTTTGACCTGGCGAACGTGCATCTGGTCGCCAGCGATGGTCGCAACATTCTGCTTCAGGTCGAGCCGGTTAAGTTAACGGTGAAGTAGTGACCAACATAATAGAAAGCAGAAGGCAGAAAGCAGAAGGCAGAACGCGAAAAGCTTCACCTTTCCTGCCTACTGCCTACTGCCTGCTGCCTTCTGATCCCCGGGGTTTTTCGCTGATCGAGTTGGTGATCACAATCGCCGTACTTGCGATCCTGACTCTGGGAACAGTTCCTCTCGTGCAGGTCGCAGTAAAGCGCCAGAAAGAGCAGGATCTCCGCGAAGCTTTACGCACGATGCGCGAAGCTATCGACCAGTTTCATCGGGAAGCTCTGGCCGGTGCGCAGGCGCAAGCCAACCAACAGCAACAGCAGCAGCAAGTCGATCCTAACTCGGGACAAGTCAGGCCGAATACATCCGCGCAGAACCTAAACATCTTCGGCGATCCGCGGGTGCGTGTATTTATCACGGATCAGACGATATTCACGGCGGAAAACATCGATCGATACCCACCGGATCTCGACACTCTCGTCAAAGGCGTTAGTGTGTTGCCGATCACTGCCGGCTCTCTGGGCCGCCGAGGAAATGCGAACGTCACCGCGCTCGATGCCGCGACTGAACAATCGGCGATTCCGAAGACTAAGGTTTACCTGCGACGGATTCCGGTCGATCCGATGACCGGCCAAGCCGACTGGGAGTTTCGCTCTTGTTACGATGCCGCGGATTCAACGTCCTGGGGCGGTGAAAACATTTTCGATGTCCACTCGAAATCGAAGGGAACGTCGTTGAATGGAGAGAAGTATAGTGACTGGTAAGAACAGTAAGCAGAAGGCAGTAAGCAGTGAGCAGTTTGTTGCGACCAATATGCAGAAACCTGGACTCACTGCTGTAAGCGTATTTGTTGCGGCTTTGCCGCCTGATGTGCGGAAAGGCCTCGCCGTTCCGATTGCGCCTCTTCCTGGCTTTCTGCGAGGCTACGCCTCGCGCTGGAGGCATAGCCTCCACTCATCTATCAAAGCTGGCCGGAAAGCCGGAGGCTTTCCGCACATCAAGCGGCGGAGCCGCGAACTTAGCCCAGCCGTACTGCAGCGACCAGCTTCGCTTGCCGCTGCGGGTTTTACCCTGCTCGAACTGATGATCGTTATTTCGATTATCATCATTCTGGCGTCGATAGCGCTGCCGCAATATCAAAAAACCATCATGCATGCGCGCGAGACAGTCTTGCGCGACGACCTTTTCAAGATGCGGTCGCTGCTCGATCAGTATGTGGCCGACAAAGGAAAACTTCCGCAATCACTCGATGATCTGGTCACCGAGCATTACCTGCGCGAAGTTCCGAAAGACCCGATCACTGACAATAAAGACTGGACTGTAGTGACGGGCGAAGATCCTTTTTCAAATGAAGGCGCGAGTGGAGTGACCGATGTGCACAGTTCATCGGGCGACACTTCGACCGAAGGAACTCCGTACAGTGAATGGTAGACGCACCGTTGGAATTCTTGATTTTCCATTTCTCATTTCTCATTCGTCATTACTGCAACTACTTACGATCATCCGGAATGCGACGACTAACGAATGGCAATGATAAGTGAAAAATGATTTAGAGTAACCATGCCTGAAAACCCCCTCGGTAAACTTCTGAAGCCCCGGTTTCCTCCCTGCGCTGTCGGTATCGACAGCGGCACTGCCGCCGTAGTGCAGCTCGATCGGACTCGTGGTGGGTTCACAGTCAAACGCGCAGCCTCAGTCAACCTGCCCCCGGGTTTGGTGCGCGCCGGCTTTGATGAACCTAATATCGAGGATCCGTCAGAGTTAGCCAGCTCTCTCTCCGATCTTCTAGCCGCCGCCGGTTTGCTGCATCAGCGCAAATGGTCGGTGACTTTGCCGGAAACTTCTACTCGCGCCGCCGTACTGGCACTGGAGAGCGCGCCCGGTTCACGCCGCGAGTTGGAAGAAGTACTCGAGTGGAAAATAGAGCGCAGCTTTGGCGCGCCTCTTTCCGAGCTACGCGTTTCCCGTGATCAGTTGGCGCCTGATTCTCAAAAACAGTCGCGCTATCTGGTCACCGCGATTCGACGCTCAGTGCTGGCCGAATATGAAGCGGTGTTCGCGGCTCTGAGATGGCAAGCCGGCTTGATCCTGCCGCGTCATGCGGGCGAAGAGCAATGGTTGCGCAATGGCCATCAAGGTGATGGTTTGTTGCTGACAGCTCACGCCGAGGGTTTCACCGCGGTGCTCATGCGCAAGAACCGACCCATCACTTTGCGGGCAGTGTTTTGTGAAGCCGATGAGTGCGACGATGAGCTGCACCGGGTGTTATTGTTCTATCGCGAACGCTCGGGATCCAGCGGTCCAGGCAATGGTGCTTCCGTCGACCGATTATTATTGGTGGGCGACTGGTTGGACAAGCAACGGGTTGTCACGATTGCACAGGAGACACTGGGGGTCATGCTGAAACCGCTCAATGCGGCGGATGTCGGACTGGTTATTCCCGCGGGGGATTTGGCTTTTGACACGATTGCCGCTCCGGCAGGTTTGGCGAGGATGGCCTGGTGAAAAAAGAATATAGGACCGATAGTGCCAATCCAACCTATTCCCCGTTTGAAACTTTCGCCTTAGCCGCAACGTAAGACCGGAGCAATTGCAACGATGAGCGCAGCGATCTCTATAGCAAAACCAGGCGTCCTGGCGGATAGCGAGTTGGTCCTGAGTGCCCTGGCCGGACGCGAAACGTCTTTTGAGGAGTTGGTCCGCAGGTACCAACGGCCCATCGCGGCCTACGTGTATCGCATGGTAGGCGATTATGATGCGGCGCTCGACTTAACCCAGGAAGTTTTTATCAAGGTCTATAACTCGCTGACACGCTATCGTTCCGAGTTCAAATTCTCGACCTGGATCTACAAGATTGCGCACAATGCCGCGATCGATCATCTGCGCCGGCACTCCGTGCGCGAACAATCTCTGACCAGCGGAAGTGACGGCGAGCACAGGGAGATTTCAATCGAGAGCCGCCGCCTTACGCCCGAGCAGGAAAGTGAAAGAAAAGAAAAACGATCCGAAATCGAATCCGTGGTGCAACTGCTGCCGGCCGCTTATCGCGAGTTGATCGTGTTGAGACATTCACAGGATTTAAGCTATGACGAAATTGCCGAAGTTACGAGTCTCCCGCTTGGCACCGTCAAGAATCGTCTGTTCCGTGCACGTGAAGCGATGCGTGATCATTTACTCCAGCGTGGTATTACCAGGCCTTAAGGAGATCGGCAGGCTTTAACCATCCGTTAGAGTGCAATTCGTCGGCCGGAAGAAACGACAACTAAAGCTTGTTGCAGATAGCGCGAGCAAAGAAAATTCTATGAACGCCCCTAAGACTGATGAGCCGGGGATTGATGAGCCGGGATGCCAGCTTGAAGACGTGGCCGCCTACCTTGACGGCGAGTTGAGTGGGGTCCCTCTCGAGACTTTCGAAGCGCACTTAAAGACCTGCCCAGGCTGCGTTGCGGAATTGAGGGCGCAGCGCCACTTGCTTTGTACTCTTGACTTCGCCTTTAACGAGTCGCGTCCCTTCGAACTGCCCCATGATTTTACCCGAGTGGTGGCCGCGCATGCCGAAAATGATTTGAGTGGAATGCATAAGAAAAGCGAGCGCCGTCGTGCGGTTCAGCTGTGTGCGATTCTCGCACTGCTTTCGTTTGCTTTTTTGGGTGCCGCTGCGCGAACGCTGGTCTTTGATCCCGTTCGATCTTTCCTCCGGGTCACTGGCAGCCTGTTCAGTCTTTTATGGCAGACTGTCTATGATGCCGGCACCGGCACAGCAGTCATCGTTCGCGTCGTTGGGCGCGCGATAGTATTCGGTCCCCACGGCCTGGGACTGGTCCTGACCCTCACTTTCATCATTTCGATTTCTCTGCTTTCGCTATTGATCGCCAGATATCATCGCGCACAAATCATTGAATAGGAGTCCGGGAATTCTATTCAAATGATTGCGAATCAGCTCTCACAAGAGACTCAATTCAGCGCTGGTACGGCGCAAATCTTCTGCAAAATAATGGCACTACTCGGGGCGTTGCTGGTCTCGATGATCGTGGCACATGCTCAAGCGGCGTCTGACGAACATCCGGGCGATCCGCAGGCAAAAGTGATCGATGGCGTTGTAAACAGCACCGTTTTCGGCCTGGGACAGTCCATCAGAATTACTGGTTCAGTTAAGGAAGGGGCGATAGCTTTCGGCGGCGACGTGATTGTCGAAGGCTCAGTCGACGGGGACGTGGCGGCCATCGGCGGTTCTGTAATCCAGCGCGAGGGCTCACGAATTGGTGGCGATGTGATAGTGCTCGGAGGCATTTATCACCATGGCAAGGCTGCGCCGGGACGCGATCCGAAAAGCGCGACTTACATGTACGCCGGTTATGAAGATGAGTTACGGCGCGTCATGCGCGATCCGTTTAGCCTCTTGCGTCCCCAGTTGACCGCCTCCTTTTTCGGAACTCGGTTGCTCGCGGTTCTGGTATGGTTCATCATTTCGCTGGCCCTGACCGCGGTCATGCCGAACACAGTCAGCAGAGCCGTGGCGCGTTTGCAGTTGAGCAGTTTGCGCGTGGCGATCATCGCCCTGATTGGAACGATCGTCATTGGCCTGGGTGTGCCGCTGCTTTTGCTCGTACTGCCGTCGATCATCGGCGCGCCGATCTTAATCATGGCGCTGCTTCTGGTTCTGGTTTCCAGCTTGTTTGGCCGGGTCGTGATTTTTGCGGCAACCGGGAATTGGTTGCGTCGCCGATTTTTTTCGCGGATCCAATTAGATTCGGTGGCGCTTCTGCTGGGCGTGGTGTTCTGGGTGACGCTGGAGTCTCTGCCGTACGTTTGGCCGTTCGTTATCGCCGGCCTCCTCGTCGTCAGTTTGGGCCTGGCTTTAACCGCTCGCTATCGCATAACTTGGAAGAAGCCGCGGCCTAACGAGTCTTAATGGCTGCGGAGTAAACTGCATTGCTTTTCTTTTGCAAGATTGGTAGAGGTTGGTGCCTTCATTCGCAGAGTGGACAGATGATGCGTTGGTCGCTGCGGCGGGTGCGGGCGACGAAGCGGCGTTTGAACAATTGTTCGAACGTCACCGGCGTCAGGTAGCTCGCATCGCCGGCCGCTTTTTCCCGCAACGCGAACAAATTGAAGAGATCCTCCAGGACAGCTTTACCAAAGCCTACTTCGCGCTTAAGACTTATCACGGAACTCACGAGGCGTCTTTCCGGGCCTGGCTGACCCAGATCGCGGTCAACACCTGCTACGATCAACTCCGGCGCGCGCGGCGCCGGCCGGAACATACTGTCGAGGATTTTAATGACGAGGAAGCCCATGAATTTGCCGGGCAGCTGCGCGGGGTGGCGAGCGACGTCGAAAGCGCGCTTGTCTCGCGGGATTTGGCGGTGAAGCTTCTGGCGCGGCTGAGTGCCGAGGATAGATTGGTGCTGACCCTGCTGGATGTCGAAGGATTCTCGGTCGCTGAGATCGCGGAAATGACCAACTGGTCGGTGTCGAAAGTTAAAGTGCGCGCGCACCGAGCCCGCGCTCATTTACGCCGAGTGATGAATCGGTTCTTATAGCCGTCTTCGCCGCCGGCGTTCCAGTGACTCCGGGACAGAATTCCTGTAACTTTTAAGGGTCGGGCGCCGTCTTTCTTGAAGAGCGCAGAAATAGCAGGCGCTGGTGGATCTCGAAATGTTCAAAGCAAATCGGCAAAATGAAGACCAAATCGAACGCGCAGGTCGTTTAGTGTTGCTCGCTGCGGCCCGAAATGACGATCAGGCTGAGGCCGCGGCCTGTTCACCTTTTTTGTTTGCGCGAGTGCGCGCCCGGATAGCCGAAGAGGAGCGCCGACGTCAGGAAGCGGGTGGTTGGGTGTCGCTGCCTTTGGTGGCCCGCCGCGCCATTCCGGTAATGGTTTTGGTTGCCGTGCTGGCTGCGATATTGACCGTATGGTCGATGCGTCCCAGTGCTCCGGCATTGGGATACGGCCTGGAGGATGAAGCGCTGACTGATACGCGAGATCCGGGAGTCGAGCAGACGATTCTTACCAGGAACGCTCTTTCGCGTGATGAAGTCTTTACCATTGTGGTTGATCGTAACGGGCGTTAGTCCGAAACACCCGAGAGAAGAATGATGACCCTAGCAGGCCGCACGAACTTAAAAATCTGGCTGGTGCTACTGGCGGTTTTTGTGCTGGGGAGCGTGACCGGCGCGGCGCTGACCGGACTATATCGATCTCGCGCGGCCGGTGGCGGCGCTGAGGCGCGTGAGCGCGCCATGCACGAGCGTTTCGAAAAGATGCGCACTGAATTGAATCTCACCGATCAGCAGACCGCAGCAGTACGCGCCATCCTTGATGAAACGCGTAACGAGTTTAGAGCCCTGCGCACAGAATTAAGACCACGGTTTGAAGAGCCGCGCATGAAGGCGCGGGCGCGAATTCGCGCCTTGCTGACTCCAGAGCAACAACAGAAGTTTGACGCGCTGGTGGCTCAGCAGGATGCGCAACGTGACGAAGAGCAAAAATCACGTCGGTGACTCCCGCTTTTCGGCATCCAATCTATTGCTCCCTAATACACAAACTTGGAGA
>DATNNY010000282.1:0-3843 GCA_035601635.1 Pyrinomonadaceae bacterium | reverse complement strand
GGCCCAGGACGATTGAATGGAAAAGAGTGCGAGGAGAGCGACAGCGATAGTGCGAGCAAATTTATTTTTCATGGCGCGGGATTATACCAAGGCATCGGGCTGCCCGGAAGCCCAAACATGTTTGGTGGATATGTGGCGCAGACTGCCAGTTTGCGCAGACCGTCCGCGCTACTAAAAAAACCGCCACAAACACAAAAGGCGCAGAGGAGCCGCAAAGCAACGCAGGAACAAATTCTCCGCGATCTTTGCGAGCACCTTTGCGCCCTTTGCGCTTGAATCAAGCCAATGTTACCGCGAAATCCGCGGGTCCATCAGTTAGCGCAACCGTAAGTCTTCCATGCCGCGGCTTGTGCCTCGGTGGCTTGCTTGCAAGCGGCCGCCAGCGTTCCCTTTGTTGCGGGGTTGGCTGCCAGCTTCTTCCACGCGGAGCGCGTTTGTTCGAGGCCCGAGTTGTAAGCAGCGCGCCCAGCTTCGGGCACCTTGCCGGCACAGGCTTCGTACTTGGCGATATACTCGTCGCATTCGGGCACGCCAATCTTTTCACCGCTCGATGCGGTGGTAGATTTCGCCGGGCTGGCCATGGTGGCAGGCTTGTTAGCCATCGTGTTGCTGTTTTCCATCGTGTCAGTCTTACTGCAGCCAATCAGAATGGCAGCGCACAGGACGGCTAAAATCAATAAAGTCTTAGTCAACATCGGGTACTCCTTGGGTTCAGCCGATAAGCTTAAACCATAAACGGGAAAGGGATTGAAAAGCGCCGGTATAATACACGAGAAAGCAAAAATTAACAGCTTAACCGGGCTGATGGTAGTGGGCTAAATCTGTGTTGCTCGCGGAAAAATATTTTTCGAGCCTGTCACCCGCCGCTGCCAGCGCTTACTTGACGACCGAATGGCAGCTTGCGGGATGTGATTTTATCCCCCGATAGTATAAAGGTGCTGGTTATGGTACCTCACGCGACTGTTCAGATCAGTTGATCAAGCGTCCAAGCCTCCGTTGGTGTTGGCTTCTCTAAGAGACCGTCTGAAAAACCAAGACGATATCGACCAGTAATCTGCTCCTTGAGGTTGGCAGCCTGTTCCGCATGGATTCGCCGCTCCAGATCCCGGTCAGGATCGCGCCCCAACAATCCGAATCCGCCGCATTCCCTTGGACCATAGGCCCCGCAATTTCTGTGCTCCAGGACGATGACCCGCTCTACCTGGTGGAGCCTTATAGCGAGGCCCACATGATCAAAAAACGTTTCGTGCCATTTCGGCTTTTCATGCCAAACAGCTCCGAGTGACGCTCCGGCGAGAACCACGTGGTCATACTTTATGTCTTTCATAATCTCTGAGATCTCTAAGAAAAACCGGAAGTCCAGGCAAGTAAGCAGCAGCACCTCAGCTTTCTTTATCTCACAGTTGGGGTCGCTGACTACAGGACTGAATGTCCCTGGCTCAGTCAACTCTTTCACGTAAGCGGCAAAATCAATCAGATGCTCGCGATCATTAGTCATTTATGTTTCCTTTCCTTAGTTAAGGCGCTCTGTTCTTTCGAGGCGTCTCTTTTTAGTCATTCTACAAACGACTAAACATCGCTCGAATCAGAGCCGCGAATTCAGATCTGTTCTGATTGCAGATCCTGATCCACCGAGGCCACCAGCTCAACTGCCTGATTCTTTTTTAGCAGCTGCTGCTGGTAATGAACAGCCGCGTCATCGGTAACCCAACCCGCACTCCTGAACTGCGGTAGTTTCTCACATTTCACATCGAACCATGAACCATCGCACCGCCGAACGGCCGAACGGCCGAACCGCCAAATCATTGGGCTTTGCCTAAAAAGACGGGGCATGGTGGGACATGACAGAAGCTGGGGTATTCGTAGTCGGACAGAAGTTATTTTTATGGTGTTCTGCGCGGCTTCCTAGTGTTCTGTCTCAGAAGTTCGCTCACAAAGTCGAGCGGGCATTAGCCCGACCGTTAGGGAGGGCTCGGCCTTTTTTGCACCACTAAACACATGAGCCCTCCCTAACGGTCGGGCTAATGCCCCGGTGATTATTGCAGCGATTTTTAGAAACACAACACTAGAGGACGCACGCCGACAACTAGGTCATTCACGCGATCCGTTTAAATGCTGGGCCACAAATTTGATTCAGCAACACAGATTTAGCCCACTACCGGGCTGATTGCCCAACTACCCGGTGCGAAATGCCCTGCCCAAAAGGCGGAATTGGTTTCGTCCGCCGAGCGACGAGATGAGGATAGCCCACCACTTCAAGTGCCGGGATCAATCGATATTCAAAAACCTGTGCGTGAAACGGACGACTGGCGATAGGTACAGAACGCGAGCCGTAGCGAGCGGGATTAGGATTCAACGAATTGCTCTTGAAGATGATTAACTTCGAGCTTGAGTCCTTATCCCGCTCGCTACGGCTCGCGGTTCTGTAACATTCAGCTTTCCACTCCGCAGACGACTTGCATGCTTACTTTTGGGCAAAGCAGCTACTAACCGATATTTATTTATCGGAGGTAAGAATCACCTCTCTTGGGAAGTAATTTCTATTCTGTCCTATAATCTCGTTCATGGAAGAGAAGAATCCTCTCGCAACCAGCGCCCTCCCCGGCGTCGAACAACGCGCAGATGATCAAGGCACCCACAGTGACACTACTGGGCTGAGTAGTGATCCAATCGCCGGAGAAAGCCCCGTAATTCTCGTAGTCGACGACGCTGCTGATAACGTAGCGATCCTGAGTTTGGATCTGCAGCAAGTGGGTTATCGAGTGGTAACCGCGACCAATGGCGAGGAAGCAGTTAGCGTCGCCCGTGCGATCGGGCCGAACCTGATTCTAATGGACATCAGCATGCCGCGTCTGGATGGACTGGGAGCGACCAGCAAGATCCGCGAAATAGATCAACTGCGAGAGGTGCCGATAATTGCGATTACCGCATTCGATACCGAAGGGTTCAAGCGGGCCGCCTACGACGTAGGCGTTTCCGGTTACTTAACCAAGCCCATCGACTTTGACCGCATGCATCAGTTAATCGGCCGGCTGCTCGCGCCCGGAGCTGTGAATAGCCTGATGAGTAAATGACGCTAATGAATTTATCTTAGCGCCCCTGCGAATCTTCCTCTCGACATTGCTGTGCAATTTATGAATTCGGATTCGGGTCGGGCACACGCCTCATGCGTGCGCTAATTCTTCTTCCGCCTGGCGAAGAAATTCATCCGGTTCCACGATCTTGCCTGCGATCGCTGAAGCCGCCACGACATAGGGCGAAGCGAGGTAGAGTTTTCCCGGTCCGCTGCGACCGGGGAAGTTTCGATTCTGGGCGCTGACCGTTACAGTTTCCGCGGTTTGGGAAGCGCCGGGGCCGGCGTTGATGCAGGCGCCGCAGCTCGGGTCGATCAATTCCGCGCCGGCATCGGTAAAGATTTCGATATAACCTTTTTCGCGCGCGTATTGCTTTATTTTCTGCGAACCGAATTGCAGATAGAGATGGACGCCGGGCGCGACGCGCATGCCTCGGGACAAAGCGTTCTTCAAGACGGTTGCGTACATGTCCATGTCGGCCATCTTGCCGCCGGTGCATGACCCGCCATAGGCCGCGTCGATGCGCACTTCCTCGGTCAGTTCGTCGATGGGAATTCCGTTGCGCGGATCGCCGGGTAACGCCACCATCGGGTGAATCTGGTCAAGATCGATCTCAAACGTCGCAGCGTATTCGGCATCCGGATCGCTGTAGACGAATCCATCGCGAACAGTCTCGGCATCAAGGCCGCGCATAGTAACGATGTAAGCCAGAGTGGCTTCGTCGGGTTCGATGATGCCGGTAAAGCCGCCGGCTTCGACCGACATGTTG
>DATNNY010000281.1:0-12304 GCA_035601635.1 Pyrinomonadaceae bacterium | reverse complement strand
ATAAGCCGCGGTCATGTCGGCCACTTCGAATGTGACTTGATTAGCTTCGCGCATGGCCGCCTGACGATCTTTCGCGGTCACGGCGCGGTCCAACGCGGCGACGTTCTTGTCGAGACGATCGACTGCCGCGCTTTGGTTCTTCACGTCGGTGCGCACCTGTTTGAGTGCATCCTTGAGCGCCGCGACCTTGGCGTTAGCATTCTTCCAGTCGTTGGCCTTCGCATAGTCATAGACGTTCTCGCCGAATTCACCGGCGTTAGACAGCGATGTCGGCACGCTCTCTGTTTTCGTCACAGCCGAGCCCGCACCAGGGGGTGTTACCTCCTTGTTTGTTTTCGATGCCTTTGGCGAGCCCAACGAACACGCGTTCAACCAGATCATCAAAAAGACCATCCGTGCTAACCCGCCGAGCGCGACTGTTTTCCACCAACCACGCGACTCCTTCGCTGCAAACATTTTATTCATCGTCATACTCCTTTTCTTCAAATCCGGCCGCGCGCCGGATACCCTTCACCGAGTCAAGCCTCCGGTGCGTTGCTGCTGCTTGGTCCGGATCTCCCTTTTCCGGAATAGCCACCCCAGGGACAGCTGTCTCTGAGTTAATCGAAAGACTACAGGATCAGTGGTAAATGGAGGGTTAATTTTCGCGGCGCTACGGCCCCGGCGAGTCTTTGTGAGAAATTTTCCCGGGGAACGCGTCGAAAGTGAGCGTGAATCTGAGAGAAAGACGGAATAGAATGATCGCACTTCATTCGCAGCGAGGTAGATTAGAGAACGCTTGAACAGAGCTGAAGCCAAACAGCAAAGTATAGATGATTCAACTCGCGTCACGAGAGGGGAGCTGTTCTCGATCTTCTTCAAGGCCGGGCTGGCGTTCGGCGGCGGCTTAGGCATCCTCGCTGTGCTCCAGGAGGAACTGGTCGATAAGCGCCGCGCAGTCACAAAAGAGGAGTTCCTGACTATCTATGGTATTGGTCGCATCGTGCCGAGCGGGACAATGACGGCACTTGCGGTCGCTTATGGCTACAAGTTCGGCGGGCTGTCGGGCACGGTGATCGCACTCACGGCCCTCAGCCTTCCGGTGTTCGTCCTGACCATCGCTCTCACTATCGCTTATCACTACCTAAGAAACAGCCGCCTTTTTGATCTCTTACCGGTCACCATCATGCCGGCGGCGCTGGCACTCATCGTCGTTGCTGCGCTCAAATTGGGGAAAGACATTTTCCGTCCGTCGCGTGAACTCATCTTTGCTGTCATAGCTTTCGCTCTGGCGCTCTTCCTTCGGCTCAATCCCGCAATAATTCTGATGGCAGGAGGAGTGCTGGGCGCATTTGTTCTGCCTAAGAATAAAAAAGAGGATGACTCTAAAAGGAAGGGCGGGGGAAAATGAGTCTCTGGAAGGTCGCGTTGCTTATCGCACTCTTCAACTTGATGACCTTCGGCAACGGGCCCGTTATGATCCCTCTGCTTCAGACTCATCTGGTTGAGGGAGCACGCGTGCTGACCCAGGATCAGTTGCTCTATGCTTTCACGATCGCGCGCGTGACGCCGGGACAAGCGAACTTTTATGTTGCGAGCATTGGTTACATGCTCTACGGAATGCCCGGCGCAATTGTCGCGACCCTCGCCATCATCCTCCCGGGGTACATCATGATCCCTTTGCTGCAAGGGCTTGAACACTTGCGCGACTCGCGCTGGATCGAGGGGTTCACCAAAGGTCTGACGGTTACATCGGTGGGACTCATTCTGGCGGCAGTCGTCCAAATCGCACACGGCACGCTAACTCAGCCGATTGCTTGGGCGGTACTAATCGCGATGCTGGTCTTAACGCAACTGCTCAAGTGGAACATCTTCGTCGCTTTGGCGGCGGTAACCTGTCTTGGATTGCTGCTCAAACGGCTATTGTGAATCATGCGGGGGCGAGGAACGACAGTCATGGAGTCAGTACCGGGGGTGGCAGCGACCGGGGGTGCCGCTTAATGAGCCTATAGATTGCGAGGACGGTTACCCAGTCGCTACCGCTTATGAGGAAGCCTCCGTGGCTACAAAGGGAATAACGATTTCAGGAACACGACTGTGAGAAGAATACTTAAACAAGGGACGAGAATTACCCGAGTGGTTACTCGGCTGTCGTTTCTTCTTTCGCATTCTGATAATTCTTCTGTGCGCGTATGAGATTGAGAGCGAGCGAAGCAAAGACAGATTTTGGGCTGTTCCAGAGTCTTTCGCGAATGACAAGTGTTGTCAAACTTCTTATCCCAAAACTGGGTGGCATTCAAGCTCTTTCTATTCCCCCGCGCGAAGACGTGTCCGCTTAGGCGGGCGGGCCGCACTCGATGAACTTGGCGCTCTCGTCGAAAAGGCATTGACCTAGCAACATTCGTGGCTACACGATCTTAGAGGGTGGTCAACCGTGAAATTTCCTTGACAGTCCCGAACCAAACACTTAGTCTCTGGAGGCTTAATCGAAGGAAGTGGACACGGCCCTGATGCGACTGGGTTCTAAGCGCATCGATGGCCGTTAGCACTCACAGAGGGTTAGGGATTTCCGTACTGCGTTGTCTCCCGTCCTTCGCGCGATTCCCAGAAACACAAAAATGCACGGTAGCAAGGGATCATATTCGACGGCAGTCGCGCCGACAACCTACTCTTTCGGCGGGAATCCAGAACACCCTGCCGAGCAGGCGATGGCCATCGTGGCGCTTAGTCACACCGTGAATGAACATCAGGTCTATGCTGCGATGCTGGCCGAAATCGGGAACGTCGGAACACGCGTCGCTTCGCTTACGACACGTCGCCTCATGAGCCTAACGGGAATCAACGGTCATAGTACCGTACGCAGAGGCGTGATCGGGCTCGTAAAAAAACTGAGCATTGAACGACAGAAGGTGGCTGGGGAAAACGGCGGTCACGCGCCGTCTTTGGTCTATTTGGTTTTTACTCCGGAAGAAATCCTCGCGCGGCGCCGCGCGCTCGGGTTGTCTGCTTACCCGAAAGGTGTGGAAAGCGAACATGGCACGTTGTCATTGGGGCCGGCCGTGAGGCGGGTGGTCGATGGTCACAATTTGAGCCGGCGAGAGGCGCAAGTCGCGTTGTGCTGCGCTCAGGGATTAACTAATGCCGCGATCGGAACCAGGCTGCAAGTCAGCGAACAAACAGTGAAGTTTCATCTGCGAAATATTTTCGTCAAGTTCGGAGTCAAGCGACGGGCGGAGTTGATCTCGCGCCTGTTCCGCGAAGGTGTCGGCCCAGACTTCAGTCTGTGATTTCGATTGAAGATACTGAGAATCACAGACTGAAATCTGTGCCACGTTTGAAAATTTGAAGCTGCCTCGCTGATGAGGTTTCCCTTCGGGGTCGCTGCGGGTCTTCGAGTCTTGACTCAACGAAGAGCCCGCATGAGGGGAAAGTGTGTTTGGAGCGTTTTAATATTCTTAGCTCGCGAGATTCTCACTGATATGCGAGCCCCTTGCGCGAAGACTTTTACGCGCTGCATCGGCCAGGAAAGTGAAACCTATGGAAGACAACCGTAATCATCTCCGATTTCTATTCGTCAGAGCCGGGCGCATCATTGCGGTCGCAGCCGTGTGCATGGCTGCGACCGCAATGGCCCAACCCCAGCCAACGGCGGATTCCAGATCCGCAACCACTCAGACCGTGTCGTCGCCCGGGTTGGTGTCATTAGACAATCAACGTTATCGCATTGGTGCTGGTGATCTGCTGGACATACACATTTTGAATCGCCCGAACCTCTCGCGCGATTCGGTACGCGTGGATGGCAGCGGGATGATTCGCATGCCGTTGATCGAAAACGATATTCAGGCGGCCTGTAAGAGCGAAGGCGAGTTGGCGAAAGAGATCTCGAAGGGCTATCTCAAGTACTACCGCAATGCTCAGGTGGATGTCTTTGTTAAGGAGTTTCACGCGCGCGAAGTGGCTTTGATCGGATCCGTAAATTCGCAGGGGCGTTACCAGATGGAGAGGCGAATACGCTTACTAGAGTTGCTCACCTTTGCAAAAGGGCCATCGGACAAAGCCGGACAGACCATTAATATCATCCGCGGGCCGCGGACGGATCTATGCACGAGTAGTGCGAATTCAGGTGATGCCGCCGGCGGATTTATCAGCCTACGCCTCAATGACACTCTGCGCGGTGAAGAGAAGGCAAATCCTTACATGGAAGCCGGTGACATCGTAACTATCCCTGAAGCCGAACAGGTTTACGTCATTGGCAGTGTCAACACTCCCAGGTCTCTGTCGCTCAAAGAGCCCATCACCGTTTCACGCGCGATAGCCATGGCGGGCGGTCCGCAGCGCGATGCCAAAACCGATAAGGTACATATCGTCCGACAGCTTGCGAACGGTGAAAAGTCTGAGATTTACGTGAATCTGAGTGCGATTACCCGTAAGCATGCCGAGGACGTCATGCTGCAGCCTAACGACATTGTCGAAGTGCCGGAATCAACCGGCAAGAGCATGATTCGCAGTCTGCTGGGCGCCGTCGTTCCCTCAGTGGCGAATCTTCCAGTAAGGGTAATTCCATAGAGAGCACTTTTGGAAGGGGCGACCGTTCGCCGCAAGGTGGAACCGCATCTCGCTGGCCGAGCGACGTCGCGGCGATTAAAGCGGCAAGTAGTTACCGCACTTCATACTCAAACATATTTCGCGAATGCGTCATTTATCCGGCAGCGGATACAAGCCTGAAGGATTAATAGATGAGCGAAGCAACTAAATTGGTTAAGCGCGACGAAGAACCGGGTGAAATTGCCCGGCGAATAGACGAGGCCGCGCCTTATCGTTCGCCCGGATATAGTTATGGAGGCGAGTCCGATCCCGAAGGCGAGGTCCATTTGCTCGACTATTGGCGGGCGATCCGCAAGCGTCTGTGGCTGGTGATTGGCGTCGGCGTTTTGATCACCACGCTGGCCACCATTTACGTGGCGCGCAAACCTGACATCTACGAAGCCTCGGCGCGGGTGGAGGTCGACCTCGAAAGCAATCCCATGTTTGAGGGGAAATCCGCGCCCGTCATTTATGCCCAGACGGACGATCCCGTTTACTTCAACACCCAGCTCCAAATTCTGTCCAGCACCGGCCTGCTGCGGCGCGTAGTCAAGACGCTCGACCTTGAACACAACCAGGCCTTCCTAAGTCCGGACTCGACCCAGCCGCGGTCGACCTGGAAAACGATAAAACAGATGTGGGGCCTGGCGGGCCCAGAGAAAAAAGAATCGGGGAAGCAACCGAGTGAATTACCGCTCGCCCCCACAGTTGCGCCGGCGAACTCGAGCGACGAACTCGCCGAAGCAAAGCGCCTGTTGCCGTACGTGAGGGCGCTGCAGGGTGGGCTGCGGGTCGAACCGGTACGCGAGAGCCGCGCCAGCTATGACAAACAGACTCGGCTGATCGATATCACGTTTACTCACGGCGATCCGGACATTGCCGCGAAGATCACCAACGCCGTCGCGGAAACCTTTGTGCGCTCCAATCTGGAAAAGAAGAACGAAAACACCGCCAGCACCAGCCAGTTTCTTTCTCAGCGCGTGGCCGAACTGCAGAGTCAGATCCGGGCCGATGAAGAAAAACTTGGGGCCTATGCAAAGAGCAACCAGATTCTTTCTCTCGATGCCAGTCAAAACACCGTAGTCGACCGGCTCTCCGGACTCAACAAGCAATTACTCGAGGCGGAAAACGATCGCAAGATGGCAGAGGCGGCCTACAACGCTGCGACGGCCCCCGGCGCCGCCAGCGCGTTGGTCGAAGCCGGCGGCGGCCAGATCAATGATGCCCAGCAGAAACTGGCCGATCTAAAACAGAAGCGGGCGCAGTTGTTGGTTGAAGCGACTGAGGAAGCGCCGGAAGTGAAGGAAGTCGATCAGCAGATTGCCGAAGTACAGAAGCATCTGAACGAGACGCGCACCCGCAACACCAGCACTCTGCTAACGAATCTGGAAACCAAATATCGTCAGACGCTCAATCGCGAGCAAGCGCTGCGCACCTCTTTCAATCAGCAGAAGAATGAAACCGTCACGCAGAACGAAGCAGCGATCAACTATCACATCCTGCAACAAGAGATTCAAACGAACAAAGGGCTGCTGGATAGCTTGCTCCAGAAATCCAAAGAGAATGACGTGGTGTTGGCCGGCCGGCCGAATAATATTTCGCTTGTCGACAGCGCGATCGGTCCGGACTCTCCGGTGGGCCCGGCGCGAATGCGCTCAGTGATGATGGCGTTGGTGCTGGGGCTGGCCCTTGGCGTTGGACTGGCGCTGTTCCTCGAGTACTTGGACGACAGCATTCACTCAACCGAAGACGTGGAAAAGTTCTTGCGGCTGCCGGCCCTTGTCTCAATTCCCAGAATAGGAACCGGCGCGGCGCGGCGGCGTCTGCTTGCATCGGCCACGTCCATCCAAAAGCATAACGGAAGCAACGGCGGGAGTCCCGAGTTGCTGATGAACGTCGACGGACGTTCGTCACTGGCTGAAGCGTACCGCCAACTCAGAACTTCCGTACTGCTGTCGACTGCCGGCCACGTGCCGCGCTCGTTGTTGGTGACTTCAAGCATGCCGGGAGAAGGGAAGACGACTACGGCCGTGAATACCGCGGTAAGTTTGGCACAGACCGGCGCCAGCGTGGTGATTATCGATGCTGACATGCGCCGGCCACGGCTCAGATCCATTTTCGGTTTATCGGATCGCGCCGGCTTGAGTTCGATTCTGTCGAGCGAAATTTCAGAAGCCGCTATGCTGGCGATGATAACCAGCGACGACGAGACCGGCGTACAAGTGCTGACCTCTGGTCCTATGCCACCCAATCCCGCGGAACTGCTCGGGTCGGATCAAATGCGGCGCCTGATGACCGTACTCCAGTCACAGTTCACGCACGTCGTGGTCGACTCGCCGCCGGTGAGTGCGTTCACGGATGGCGTGCTGATCGCTTCAATGGTTGATGGAGTTCTGTTGGTAGTGCATGGCGGCAAGAGCTCTCGACAAGTGGTGCTGAGATCGCGGCAACTGCTGCAGGACGTAGGCGCGAAGATCCTCGGCGTGGTACTGAACAACGTCGACCGGCATGCACACGATGACGGCTACTACCAACGTTACTACGCGCCGAAAGTCTATCGGACGGACGCAGACGACGAAGATGTCGAGCCGTCCGCGCGCGCCCCGCGTAACGGGAAACACGGCACCTTCGATCTGGGATAGACGCGACTGAAGAAGTAGATCAACACCCCTCCTGCATGAGCTCACTTCCTGAAACGTTGAACCCTGGTCCCATCCTGGCCAGCGAACCCGCAATTGATGCTACGCAGGCGGAGGATTCAGCCGAGTCGTTTGATCTCTGGATCGAAGCAGGCCATGCGGAAAAGCATTATTGGCGGGATTTGTGGCGCTATCGTGAGCTGTTCTACATTTTGGCTTGGCGGGATGTAGCCGTACGCTATAAACAGACAGTTGCCGGCGCGGCCTGGGCGCTGCTCCAGCCGCTCGTCAGCATGCTGGTCATGACCGTCATCTTCGGCAGAATTGCCGGTCTGCCGTCTGAGGGTAACGCGCCCTACGCGATCATGGTCTTTGCGGCGATGCTGCCCTGGCAGTTTTTCTCAAACGCCCTCTCGTCATCCAGCCAGAGCGTGGTTAGCAATGCGCAACTGATTTCGAAGATCTATTTTCCGCGCCTGATCATTCCCACCAGCTCGATCATAGTCTCATTGATCGACTTTGCGATTGCCCTGTCAATCATGGCAGGTTTGATGTTGTGGTATCAGTTCGTGCCCGGTTGGCATTTGTTCATGCTGCCCCTATTCGTCTTCCTGGCCATCATTGCAGCGTTAGGGCCCGGCTTGATCATGACAGCGCTTACCGTTCGTTACCGGGACTTCAGGATCGTTATTCCTTTCGTGGTTCAGTTTGGGTTGTACTTGAGTCCGGTAGCGTTCAGCACCGCCGTGGTGCGCGCGAAGCTTGGTGAGCGTTTGTTTTTGCTCTATTCGCTGAATCCTATGGTGGGAGTGATTGACGGCTTTCGCTGGGCGATCCTGGGGGGCTCAAGCCACTTGGATTATGCAGGCTTCACACTATCGGTAACCCTTAGCGTGATCCTTTTATTCGTAGGGGTTTGGTATTTCCGCAAAACCGAGCGCGTCTTCGCCGACATCATCTGAAGAAATTTAATGTCAGACACCGTAATCAGAGTCGAGAACCTCGGCAAGAGATACACCATCGGCGCAAACGGCGCCGGATCGGATGGGCTCCGCCATGCGATTCACGATCTCTTTACGGCGCCGTTCAAGAACGGCAGCAAACAGCAATCAATAAACACCCAACAGCATTCGGAAGAATTTTGGGCGCTCAGGGATATTTCCTTCGACGTCAAGCAAGGCGAAGTCGTCGGCATTATCGGTCGGAATGGCGCGGGCAAATCTACATTGCTGAAGATCCTCAGCCGCATCACCGAGCCGACCACTGGTCGACTAGGCATACGCGGCCGTGTTGCGAGCTTGCTCGAGGTCGGCACCGGCTTTCATCCGGAGTTGACCGGCCGCGAGAACGTCTTTCTGAATGGCGCGATCCTGGGAATGACTCGCGAAGAGATCAAGCGAAAGTTTGACGAGATCGTCGCGTTCGCGGAGATCGAAAAGTTTATCGACACACCCGTCAAGAGATATTCATCTGGGATGTATGTTCGCCTGGCCTTCGCCGTAGCCGCCCATCTTGAGCCAGAAATACTAATCGTCGATGAGGTGCTTGCGGTGGGCGATGCTCAGTTCCAGAAAAAGTGTCTCGGGAAAATGGAGCAGGTAGGAAAAGACGGCAGAACAGTGCTCTTTGTCAGTCACAACATGGCCGCTGTAGAAACCCTCTGCACACGAGTGGCGCAACTTAAAAGCGGCGAACTTGTAAACCAGGGTGGGGCAGCAGAGCAGATCCGCGACTACCTCTCGTCCATACAAGAACAACCCGAGATCAGGCGCGGGAAGACTGTGGCGCTCGGGCCGAACCTGACCCTACGAAAGTGCGACTTCCTACCAAATCCGATCGTGTCCGGGGACAAGCAAGAATTTACAATAGAAATCTCGAGCGCAAAACCTGAGAGCATCCGTTCCCTGGTGATACTTGTCTACTCAGCCACCGGCCAGAGGGTTGCGATTTTGGATCTTCGGCCGGCAGAAAGCCCATACGTTTTAGAAAATGACTCACTGACGATCACCGGAGAGGTCGAATCCCTTCCTTTGGTAGAAGGTGAATACCACGTTGGTCTATATGTTGAGAGCGATGGTGTGTGCAGCGATTTCATGAGCCTTTCAAAAGTTACTGTAATCGGCACACCGGGATCTTCCAACGTTGTTCCGTATGCCCCTCTTGCTCGCGGTTTAGTCGAACTAACCTTCACGAGTCGAGTCTCACCACAGTTTGTATCGTCGGAACAATCACCTCTACCCATCTTGACGTGATGGAGTTCCTGGCGCCTCTTCTTACTCCTGAATTCGTCATGTTAGGGCCGACAGTTATGAGAGTTAGCACATCCGAACATTTCTTCTTGCCGAAAGTTTGCAAGAGAATTGTAGTCGCGCTACTTGAACGAACCGGCTGCGCTCAGAGACTTCGTCACCCCTATCACAAGATCATTCAGCCCACGAAAATAGTAACTATGGAAGTGGCAGGGCAGGTCGCCCAGTTCTGGGTACCAACTCAGGAAATGGAAACTGATATCGCCTGCTTCACCGAGACCGCCCAGCTTCAGAACTTCCTCGGGTTGATTCGAGACGGAGATGTCGTCTGGGATGTGGGGGCCAATCAGGGCGTTTATTCCATGTTTGCGGGACAAAGGGCTTCTGCAACAGGCCAGGTTCTTTGTTTCGAACCGGAACGCCGACTGCAGAAAGTCTTGAAGGTGAATCGCTTATTCAACAACCTGGGAAAGCGGATGGCCGTTGTTCCGTTAGCTCTAGGTAACATGAGCGGAAAAACCCTGCTTTACCAATCCGCCGTCACCATGGGAACTCATTCTTTGGTGAAGCGATTTGATAATTATCGCTCTAAGGATAAGGCGATGAAAATCGAGATCTCCAGAGCCGATGATCTTGTGCATCAATCGTCCTTTCGGCCACCAAACGCTATAAAGATTGATGTAGAGGGTGCTGAATATGCTGTTTGTGAAGGTTTAAGCGGACTAATGATAAACACTCCACCACGTCTCATATTTGTCGAGGTACATCCAGGCCTTCTTGGCAATTTTGGAAGGTCAGTTGAAGATCTGTATAGCTTACTGACCGGTTACGGTTACGAGATTGCTGACTCCGGTGTGCGAGGAACCGAATATTACTGGACGGCTGTTAGGAACGATGCACTCGTCTCGAAAGGATAATGTGTTGGCACTCGCAGATAACAATCTTTCGAAGAACCGCACATTGGTTTTCATTACTACCTCTCTAGGTACGAAATGGGAAAGCTATTCGCAAGCTCTTATTGCCCGAGGCTATCCAAATCAAACAAGAATCATTGTTGATGGGACGCAGAAATGGTCGGCATTGATGTTTTTGGATCGCGCTCTTGAGCAGGATTCGGACTACACAATTCACATTGACGAAGATTGCTTTCTCTATGAGCCAAAACAACTAGACAACCTGATTTGTTACCTTGAGGCAAACGATGACGTCGTCTTTGCCGGCATTCCCGATGGCGGCCATTACTACCGGGTGCACAACCCTTGTGCGTGCAATTTGTTCTTCGTGGTGTTCAAGACAGAGGCCGTCAGGCGGATTCTTGCAAGCAATCCTGATTGGAAGAGTCTTCAGTTCAAGGATAGCTACCGCGTACGAGCAGGCTTGGAGAATGTGGTGTTAGACCGGTCGCGTATCGCTTACGATGATTACGAACCATATTACCCGTTCTTCTGGTCGATCCTTGAGAGCGGGAAGCGAATCAACTATTTGGATAACCGGCTTGACTCGGATTTATTCTCGACTGATGTTTACTTTAACGGTGCGAAAAGACCGATGGCTCGACACATGTGGTATCTGCGCTCTTGGGAGATGAAAGATTGCGGCCCTTATGACAAACTGCCGAATCTTGAACGTTACCGGCGGTTGGAGAACGAAATTAAGCTCTTATTTGGACATGACTTGTCATTTAGGAAACTGTTGCTTCGTCAAAACGTCGAACGTCTTATTAGAAGGACTCAAAGAAAGCTAGCGCGGCGATTTGATGCTGTGAGTCAAATTCTAGCCCGCCTAAGAACGCACAATGCAAAGGCAGGTTAATCGGATCGCAAGGCGTGGTAAGAATCAGATTACCACGAGAATATCTAAGGGAAACGAACATCCCGCATCAGAGTCAACGTGGAAGGAAACTCAAGTAACGAATGAAACTTCTAATTTGTTCGCCATCTGGGGCGATCGTAGGGGGCGTAGAAACGATCGTTAATGATCTCTGTCGCGAGTTACCGAAACGCGGATGGGAGGCCATACTCGCGCTGGGAAACGGAACCCGTTTTAATAATGTTGATGCCTACCGAAGTGCTTATCCGGACCTTCCTATCATCGAGATAGACGGAACAAAAGGATCAAGACAAGCTCGCTTTGAATCGTTGGCTGGGTTAGTTGAACATATGCGTCCTGATGTGGTGTTGTCAGCTCGCATTTTTGACGCATATGAAGTAGTGACTGAGTACAAGCGATACCAACCCAACCTCAGGTTAGCGATCACCATTCAAGCATATGAACCTCATTATCTGTACGATGCCCGCAAATATCGGGGTAGCATCGATTCATGCGTAACTTCGGGGGAACTGATTCGAAACGCCTGCATCCAGTGGGCCGATCTTGCAGAAGACCGAGTTGTTAGCATACCGGGCGGCGTAAGTCTTCCCACGATCCCTGTTTCACCGCGACGCCCGCGATCTCCGATACGCATTGGCTATGTTGGCCGACTCGATCAGGAACAGAAACGAATCCTCGATTTTGAGCCGTTTTTGATTGAGTTAGATCAGAAAAGCATCAACTATACAATTGATGTTATTGGTACCGGGCCGTGCGAGATGGAACTCTCGCAAAAGCTGGCGGGGTGGGTTGCGAACGGTCGAGCGAAGTTTCATGGATGGCAATCCAAGGAACGGCTATACCGTGAGATCTTCCCGAACATGGATTGCTTCATCCATTTCGCCCATACTGAAGGCATTACCATTGCGCCGCGTGAGGCGATGGCGCACGGAGTTGTTCCAGTGATATCGGAATTCACGGGCATTCACGCTGAGCAACACTTTGTCCACGAAAAGAATTCTCTGTTATTCCCAGTAAGCGATA
>DATNNY010000280.1:0-3913 GCA_035601635.1 Pyrinomonadaceae bacterium | reverse complement strand
CGCCGATGATGATCCCGATCAGCGTCAGGAAAGCACGCAGTTTGTGCGCAAGAATCGACTGGAGCGCGATTCTGGCAGCGTCGGAATAGACTGAGTAGAGATAACGCATGGCTTTTCGCCGGTCAGAATTCAAGTACGACGAGTCGACCAGAAAAGTTTGAATGTTAGACGAAAGACGGCGCGCGAAGTTCCATTGAGAAGACGCGTGGGCGGGCGATCTATTAACGAATGAGGCTCGGCGGAAGATTCTCTTGCCGGAGTTACGAATTTTTGGAGCGGTCGACGCTAGCTCGTAGATAGAGAGTGACTGATCCGCATGGAAATCTCGGCTGATCGCAGTTAAGCCTTCAGATGGGTGTGAACTGAATCGCGAGCCTTGATCGAGAAATGGCTCAACGAGCCATCGCAGATGGCGACAGAATATAGCCCCGGGCGTAAGCCCGGGGACCGGGAGCGAGAAAGTATTTGAGCCCTCGAAGAGGGCGACAGAACGTTTTCGAATCGGGAATTGCCAGAATCTGTCGCCCACTTTCGTGGGCTTTGGGATCCTTTCTGGCTTGATCCCCGGGTTACGCTCGCTGCGCTCGCTCACCCGGGGCTAAATTCTTCCGCCCGCTTCGCGGGCTCATTGGATGGCACTTCGAAGTATCATTCCTCGTAACCTCTTGAATGCGCGACCAACCAATCCCATGCACTCTGGATTATGACTTGTAGATCCTGGAACTCAGGTTGCCAACCGAGTTCGCTCCTGATCTTCTCAGAACTGGCTATTAGCACTGCAGGATCACCGGCCCGGCGCGGAGCGACACTGACAGGGATTTCGCGACCCGTAACTTCGCGCGCGGTATCGATCACTTCGCGCACGGTATACCCTTCGCCGCCGCAACCAAGATTGTAAATCGCACTGCGTTCACCGAGGATGCCGAGCGCCAGAATGTGTGCGCGCGCCAGATCGACAATGTGAATGTAGTCGCGCACGCATGTGCCATCGCGCGTCGGATAGTCGTCGCCAAAAATCTGCACGTGCTCACGCGTGCCGGCGGCGGCTTGCAGCACGAGCGGAATCAGATGTGTTTCGGGACTATGCCATTCTCCGCAACGCTCAGTTGCGCCGGCGGCGTTGAAATAGCGAAGAGCCGCGTAGCGCAAACCATAAGCGGCTTCATACCAGCGCAGCGCGCGTTCGAAAGCCAGTTTGGACTCGCCGTAAGGATTGGTGGGCTGATTAGGCGCGCCTTCTTCGATGGGAACTCTCTCCGGTTCGCCATAAGTGGCGCACGTCGACGAGAAGACCAGACGTTTGACTCCGCATTCATTCATGGCGTTTAGCAGTGACAGCCCGGCGACCAGATTATTTTGATAATACTTCGCCGGGTGCGTCACGGATTCACCAACCAAAGCATAGGCGGCCATGTGCATCACGGCTTCGATCGCCTGCTCGCGAAGCACGCGGCGCAATGTTTCGCCGTCCAATAGATCCGCGGCGACGAACTCGGCCGGCGACTGGACGGCGGCGCGATGGCCATAACTCAAATTGTCGTACACCAAGACTTCGTGGCCGGTCTTGATAAGCTCTTCAGTGACCACGCTGCCGATATAGCCGGCGCCACCGGTGACCAGAATTTTCATTCAGTTGATAAACCCCTTCTGCAATAGCCATTCATGCACGACAGTTTTCTTGTCGCGCTTCAAGCCGTCAACTTCGTAGTTTAGCTTTCGCATTTCATCGGTCGAGATCGCGCCGGCGAGTTTTCGCAACGCTTCCGACAGCGCCGGCACCCGCGCCAGAGCGTCACTGCGCGTAAGGAAGATCGCTTCATAAGGCGGAAAATAATGGCGATCATCCTCGAGCTGAACCAGATCGAGCGCGGCAATGCGGCCGTCGGTCGAATTGCCGGCAATCATATCGACTTTATTTGAAGCCAGCGCAGTGTAAGTCAGGTCCAAAGCCATTTCGCGTGGCGCCTCGGCAAAACGCAAACCATATGTGCGCGAGAATCCGGGATAACCGTCGGCGCGCGAAACGAAGTCGTGACCAAAACCCGCACGCCATTGCGGCGCGTACTTTGCGGACTCCGAAATCGTTTTCAGCTTCAAACGGCGGGCCTCCTCGCCACGAACGAGGATGGCAAACGTGTTCTCGAAACCAAGCGGCGGGCTTACTTCTACGTTGAATCCGGCGACGTATTCACGTTTGATTTGATCGTAGACAGCGCGCGGATCGCTAATCGGAGCGTGGTGCAAAATCTCAGTGAACGACGTGCCCGAATATTCCGGATAGAGATCGATCTTGCCCGCGACGAGCGAGCTGTGAGAAAGGTTCCCTCCCAGATCGAATTGGCGATCGACCGCGATGTTTTTGCTTTCCAGCATCTGGGCCACGATTTCAGCGAGTAACTCTGATTCAGTAAAGTCTTTCGACCCGACGGTCACATGAGCTTGATTTGACGCTGAGCTCGATCGAGCTCTCATCCCGCGCCAGGTTGCCAGGCCGATTGACGCAATCGCAATCAGCAGCACCGCCCCGATAAGGATTCTCAGAGGCTTTCGTCCATGTGCTTTGCGCGTCTCAGGATCGAAATGCTTTTCGATCACGCCAAAACCAAAGTCAGCAATCAAAGCCATCAACGCGGACGGCACAGCTCCGGCCAATAGCAGGTGGTTATCATCCAGTCTCAGGCCGCGAAAGATGTATTCGCCTAATCCTCCCGCGCCCACTTCAGCAGCGATGATGGCCACCCCGATAGTGATGACCACGGCAACGCGCACTCCGGTGAGGAGCACACTCATCGCCAGCGGCAGCTCGACCTGAAACAGGACCTGGCGGTCGGTCATTCCCATCGCTACTGCTGCTTCGCGCACGTTGCGATCGACTCCCAGAATTCCCGTCACGGTATTGCGAATGATCGGAAGTAAGGCGTAAAAGACGAGCGCGACGATTGCCGTTCGCGGTCCGATGCCGCCGATGAAGGGCAGCGGGATCAGAAAGCCGAATAGAGCCAGACTGGGAATCGTCTGCATCACGTTGGCGATACCCAGCACCGGCCCACGCAAGCGCTTACGACGGGTAATCAAAATCCCGACCGGCAGACCAATCGCGATCGCAATGACAATCGAGATCGTCACCAGCCAGAGGTGTTGCGCAATGTGCGCGAGAATGTCGGACCAGTTGGTTTTGAGAAATTCGAGCATTAGGGCGAATTGAACAGCACTCTGTTCTTAAGTCCCATAAGGGACGAATTATTTATAGCACCAGGACTACCTCTCTCTATTTTCGCGCATTTACCTGCGGATTTTTGCCGCTGCTATGAATATTTCGCGCCTACGGCGCTGCTGCAAAATCATTCTTCAACGTTTCCAAATATGACTTCGCCAGTTCGTTCTTTGAACTGAGAAACCCTGCCGGCGTCTCCAGCAGCACAATCCGCCCCGCATCCATCAGCGCAATTCGCGAACCCAGCAATAAAGCTTCGCGCACATCATGCGTGACGAAGATTACCGTCTCGCCGAGGCTGGACTTTAGTTCCGCAAACTCTTTCTGAAGAGAAGACCGCGTCAGCGGATCGAGCGCGCCGAACGGTTCATCCATCAGCAGCAAAGGCGGATCGGCAGCCAGCGCGCGCGCCACACCGACGCGCTGACGTTGCCCGCCGGACAGTTCGCGCGGGTAACGATCCGCGAATCTCTTCGGGTCCAAACCAACCAGAGAAAGTAGTTCGGTTACCCGCCGGCCCACTCGTGATTCATCCCAGTCTTCCAGTTTCGGGACCAGTGCGACGTTCTGCGCGACCGTGAAATGCGGGAACAGTCCCGCTTCCTGAATCACGTATCCGGTGCGGCGCCGCAAACGGATCGCATCCCATTCGGTGGTCGACTTTCCTTCTACTAAGACGCTTCCCGAGCTAGGCGTCAG
>DATNNY010000279.1:0-2377 GCA_035601635.1 Pyrinomonadaceae bacterium | reverse complement strand
TGAACGCTTGCCGCTCTGATCGCCTTTGCCGTGATGCTCGACGGTTAGAACAGCCGCGTTTGTTTCTCGGGCGAGACGATGCAGAACATTATAGACCTCGCGCCTGTCTTCGTTCGCGTTCTCCTCGCGGTCGCCCATGAGTGAATAGATACTGTCGATGATTATGAGGCCGATGTTGCCGCGCTTATTAACGCGCCTGATCAGCGGATCGATCAAATCGTCGATGCTAATAGTTTCGCCGCGTAGTCTGAGTGCTGGCGAAATCTGCATCTTTCCGGCCAGGAATTCGTTGCTCGCATAGCACGGCCTGGCGTCGCTGGTGAGCGAGTCGACTTCGGCTACCAGACATTTTTCAATTCTATTATAGCTTAGTTTTGGATGAGTCCACAAAGCCGCACAGATCCAGACGCCTTTGAAGTTACGATGAGGCCGCTCCTCGTTCATCGCTTTCATCGGTACAGGTACCACCAGCAAAGCATCCATCCCAGGCCGACAGCAAACACCATAGCGCACACGGTAATAGTCAGAGCGGCCTCGCGCAGTTTCCCGACAAACCCCTTGTACTGCTCGCCTGGGTGTTCCAGTACCCGAATACGCCGCAGAATGTCCTCCTGCCGAGCAACCATTTGCTCGAGATAATGCTTCACATCGGGCGCCTGGCGCGCGTGAGTTTCCTCGGCCTTCTTCAACTCTTCCAGATGCTTGGTCAGAGTGGCCACATGCTCGGCATGGTGCTCGGGATGGCTACCGTTGCCGTTCCTATTGATTGCGCTCGAATCCTTCAGCGCGGCGCAGATGGCGCTCAGGAGAATCCCGTTCAACACGAACGGGCTAAACTGCGCTCCTTCCATTTGGCCGTAATAAGCGCGACTGATTTGTGCCCGCACTTCCTTGTCGTCGCCGGCCGCGAGCAGTAAAGCCCGAAGTACAGGCGGATCGTCTGAAAAAAGATCCGGTCGTTTCGCTGGCGTGCTCATTCCTTTGTGAATAACGGATCAGCGAATCGGCTCGGTTTGTTGAACGACTTGATGTCCGCCGCTCTGGTAACCTTCTGCTTGATCAGGCCGAGGTCTGGGACAAGGAACCGGGCATGGTTCTCAAGCTGAGCGAACATCAAATCGCGGCAGCCGCTTAACTCGAAATGTGCGTAGGTGGAACACCCTGGATGCTCGATTACTTGGCTGATCGAAAGATGTTTGCCTTCCTTGGTCTCAAGTGCTTCCCAATTGATCTTCGACACCTTGAGCATTTCCGGCATCGTGATAATCGGAGCTCCTCGGTGTGATAACCATTTAAAGAGCCCTGTCCGCTTGAATTCTTCGCTCTGGAAAAGTTTCGGATTGTCGATCATGAGATAATCGGCGAACTCGCCGAAATATTTCACCAGGCCCGAGGCTGACTCTCTGGCATCCTCGTCCGGGCTCATGAACATCAAGAGCGTTGTCTTCCAGCCTTTGCGCTCAAATGCCTCCAGAAGCCGATAGTGCGCCGCGTACTCAAGGAAATCAGACGTCATTTGTGCCGGCGCATCGAATAGAACTACTGGCGACTCCGGCAGTCGATCGAGCATCACACCGAAGGACTCTTTGCTTTTCAGGGCCGGGAACGGTTCGGTGTTGTCCGGGTAACGGTTCTTTAAACTCTGGTGCGCAACGTCAGCATCGACGGCCGCGAACGGGATGCCGGCGTAGCGATACCATTCCAACAGGAAGCTCGCGAACGTGCTTTTACCCAAAGAACCTTTGGATTGCAGCGGTGCGATGAATCGTTTGGTGTCTGTGCGTGGTTTTGTGCTCATGGCTTGTTTACTTTGAACGGCTTGGCGCCTTCATGGTCGTGTTCGATCTCGGGTGATGGGTCTATTTTTTTGGCGTGATGAATTTGCGGAGCGGTCGGCGTGGCTTGGCTTAGTTGGGATTGCGCCGGAGGGGACTCGGCCATGACGTATTTGAGTTTTCTTTCGCCCTCGATCGAGCGCGCTTTTACGAAGGACCATATGGAACTAGCCCGAATGACGACGTTGTACTTTTCCTTTAGGATCTCAGCGATCCGGCTGTACGGCGTCGGTGGGTGAGTTTTTCTAAGGTCCGCAATCTCTGCGCGGTATGGGTTGAGTATAGATCGGTACGGTCCGGGCATCTTCTTAGGTGCGTAGTAGGTTTATGCGAAGAAGCTGCGTTAATATCAACTTTGTCAAAACTTGCAAGCAATTACTCGCTGAGGACTTACGACGGAGCTGCGATAAACCGTGTTACGCGTCAGATGATGAGAGAGGTCAAAATCGGCGTTCGTGGTTAACCACATCTTGATCAGTCCGCCCAGCCGTCCGAGGTCGGCGTCTGATTTCTGGCCATTGCGGTTAGCTAAGGAGATCCCC
>DATNNY010000278.1:0-6438 GCA_035601635.1 Pyrinomonadaceae bacterium | reverse complement strand
GATCGCCGTCGTCGGGATCAAATTCTGATCCATGACGATCAATCGCTAACTTAACGCCATGTCCTTCGAGGTCGGGCAGACCATAGGCTTCGTCTTTGAAATCGATCCAGGTAGGCAGAGCTGTTGAGGTAAAGCTTTGGTTACCTGCGGGTGCGCCAAAGTAGAAAACTTCCTGGCGCGTCGGATGAATTCGATCAGATAACAGAGAGGGAAAGATTTTCGGCAGCCACGGGCCACACGCGAAGACATAATGTCCCGCTGAGATGCGGCGGCCACTTGCCGTAGTAATCTCATTCAGCGTCCGTGCTGTGGCAGGCGCATCCTGCGCGTGATTCACGGGCGCGACAAGCAGCCCAGCGGGGTTGGCACTCGCTCTGTCCCGCTGGGGACCCCGCACGCCCGTGCCAGTTACCACGTCTTGCAAGAACTCGACACCGTTTGCGGACGCTGCGCGCGTCACGGCCTGGACCGCTCGACGCGCACTCAGAACTCCGCTCCCGGGTTCGAACATGGCCCAGGCGATTCGCGCAAGTCCGATCTGCGGATAGCAACGGCTGACTTCCGCCGGCGTCAAACGCTCAAAAGGAACCCCGAGTTCTTGTAATGTCTCGGCAGTCTTAACCGGATAAGAATCGTTTTCCTGGGCCAGCCAAAGAACGCCGGTTTGATGAAAGAGCGGCTCGTTAACGCGAGCGAATAATTCCCGCCAAAGTTGCAGTGACCGCAAAGCCGAGCGCGTGTAAATCTCGTCCGCGCCATAACCCATCCTAATGATCCGCGACTCATCGCCCGAACTCGATCGGCTATTGCCTGATCCATAAGCGTCGATCAGGATCACTCGCTGACCGGATCGTTGCAGCTGGTAAGCAGTCCACGCGCCGAATACTCCGGCGCCGATTACGGCGATGTCATAGATGCTGTCTGCCACGGCTCGCGAATTCAAATACCTTCCAGGTAGGCCGCTTCGCCGTGGATCGCCATATCAAGTCCCGCGGCTTCTCCGGCTTCATCGACTTTCACGGGGGTGATTCGGTCTATGATCCAGAGCATTCCGTAGGTGAAGACGAAAGCCCAGAGCGAAGACAGAAGCACTGCGCCAAGTTGCACCAGAAAGAAATGCGAGTTGCCGCGCAGCAAGCCATCCGCACCGGCGGGATTGAATAACGTGGTGGCAAAGATGCCGCAAAGCACAATGCCGATGAAACCGCCAACGCCGTGCACGCCCCAAACATCGAGCGCGTCGTCCCAACGCAGTTTGTTCTTCAACGCCACCGCGTAAAAGCAGACGACGCCGGAGATAACTCCGATTAGACAAGCCGTCGCCGGCGAGACGTAACCCGCGGCCGGCGTGATGGTGGCGAGGCCCGCTACCGCTCCGGTCAACAAACCAAGGAACTTTGGCTTCTTAGTAGTCATCCAGTCCATGCAGAGCCACGCCACCGCCGCGAAACTCGCGGCCAGGTCGGTATTCAGAAACGCGACGGCTGTAACTGAGTCGACGCGAAACTCGCTGCCCGCATTGAAGCCGTACCATCCGAACCAAAGCAGGCCCGTGCCCAGCGCCACCAGCGGAATCGAATGCGGGCCCGAGTCCGCAATCTTGCGCCGGCCGACGTACAGCACCGAAGCGAGCGCCGCGATACCGGCGATGTTATGGACGACAATGCCACCCGCGAAATCCAACACGCCCCAACTCGCCATCACCCCGCCGCCCCAAACCATGTGCACAAACGGGAAGTAAACCAGCGTGAGCCAGGCGGTGAGAAACAGCATGTAGGCTTTGAAGGTCACGCGATTCGCAAACGCGCCGGTAATCAGCGCCGGCGTGATGATCGCAAACATCATCTGGTAAGCACAGAACACTATCATCGGGATTGAGGGATTAATTAGCGATGGCGTATCCAAAGTGATTCCGCGCAGAAATGCCCAATGGAAATTCCCCATGATGCCAAAGAAGTCTGTGCCGCTTTTCAGATCACCGCTAAAGCAAACCGAGAAACCAAACGCCCACCAAAGCACCGTCGTCCATCCCATGGAAACAAAGCTCTGGATCATAATCGCCAGCACATTCCTGCGCCCAACGAGTCCGCCATAGAAGAAAGCCAGCCCCGGCGTCATCAACATGACCAGGCTGGAGCAGAGCAGCATGAAAGCCGTGTTTCCGGTGTCGATGTTTAGAGGGGGCATTGTGGGTTTCTCCTTTAATCGTATTGTTAACGATGAATCGAGAATTCCGGCTGCCGCATGATACGCCTTTCGACCAAGTGATCAAGATTTGTGACGGGGCAGTAGCCCGACCGTGAGGGAGGGCGTGGATTTAATAGGCAAAACGTGATGTGAAAGCCTGGAGCAACGTCCCAGGTCGGTGATCGGGTTAGAATCGAAGCTCTGAAGGAGCGAAATAGATTCTGGGAATTATTTCGCGCCTTCAGCGCTCGGTTCGTTTTTTTCTTACCAGTTCCAGGGGCGTTGCCCCTGGCTATTACATTTCACGCCTTTGGCGTGAAGACTACGCCTTGCTTGCGAGGGGCTGCTTTGTACGCAGCCATAGAAGCATAATTTTCGCCACTTCCTTGACACTGCTCGCGCGGCTCACTTAGGCTGAGTTGCTTTCATCCACAGCATTAGGCTTTGCCGCTTCCTGCCTTTATGATTTGTACTCCATTGTCCGAGAACTGTTCATGATCAAAACCGAAATCATCAAGCTAATAAAGGATAAGAGCGCGCACGTCGGCGTGATTGGACTCGGCTATGTCGGGTTGCCGCTGGCAACTGAGTTTGCCGGCCGCGGATTCAACTCTACCGGATTCGAAGTTGATCAAAGGAAGGTCGAGCAGATCAACGCCGGCCATTCGTACATCGGCGATGTTTCCACCCGGCAAGTCAAAGAATCGATTGAGGCCGGCCGTCTGCGGGCCACCATCGATTTCGATCATTTGAAGGAGTGCGATGCAATCATCATTTGCGTCCCCACGCCGCTGCGCAAGACGAAAGAGCCTGACGTCTCTTTTATCCTGGCCGCCGCGGAAGAGATCAAACAACGACTGCGTCGCGGCCAGTTGGTGATTCTCGAGTCGACCACCTATCCCGGCACGACCGACGAAGTGCTGTTGCCGATGTTGGCAGAGACCGGTTTGAAGCTGGATGAGGATTTCCTGCTCGCCTTTTCTCCTGAGCGTGTCGATCCGGGCAATCCTGAATTTCAGACACATAACATTCCTAAAGTCGTGGGCGGGGTCACGGACGATTCGACCGAGACGGCAACATTCCTTTATTCACAGATCGTACAAGACGTGCACTCGGTCAGCTCGGCACGCGTCGCGGAAGCAGCCAAGCTCCTCGAGAATACTTTTCGCGCCGTCAACATCGGCATGGCGAATGAGATGGCCCGGCTCTGCTATGCTTTGAACATCGACACCTGGGAAGTGATTCGCGCCGCGGCCACCAAGCCGTTCGGGTTCATGCCTTTTTATCCCGGCCCCGGAATCGGCGGGCATTGCATCCCGCTCGATCCGCATTATCTTTCGTGGAAAGCGCGGCAGCATGGTTTCGATTCTCGCTTTATCAGCCTGGCCGAAGAAGTGAATTCGCGCATGCCGGAGCACGTAGTCCAACTGGTTGCCGACGGTTTGAATGACGATTCCAAGGCGATGAAAGGCTCGCGTGTTCTCATGCTCGGCGTGGCTTACAAGCGTGACATCGACGACGTCCGCGAGAGCCCGGCGCTTTCCATCATCGACCGGCTGCGCAGCAAAGGCTGCGACGTTCGTTATCACGATCCGTTTGTCCGCGAGGTCCGTTTCGACGACGCCCACACGGAGAGCGGCGGCGAGCCGATGTCGTCGGTGGAACTAAGTGACAAAGAGATCAAATCGTCCGACTGTGTGCTGATCGTTACCAATCACAGCCAGATAGATTACCGGCGGATCATTGAGCTGGCCCCGCTGATCGTGGACACGCGCAACGCGCTCAACGGGGATTTGCGGCGCGACAGCCGGGCGCGCATCATTCGTTTGTGATTTCGCCTTCTACCAGAGAGAGGGCTCGGGCAGCGCGAAGTTACCTTGATCCAGTATTGTCCTCTGTAAGCACGACGGATGATCAAAGTTCGCGCTAATCCTTGCACTCTCTCTCCCAATCCCTCGGCAATCGTGGACAACTAAATGTGCGGCATCTGCGGAGTTTGGGAATATGGCGCGGCGGAGGGCCTAGTCGAGCGTGCTCTGATCGAAAGGATGCGCGACGTAATGACGCATCGCGGGCCCGACGATGCCGGAGAATTGATCTTTGACGAAAGCCGCGGCGGTTTTGGATTTCGCCGGCTTTCGATTGTCGATTTGTCGCCGGCCGGCCATCAGCCCATGCGGGGTTGCACCGATCGCGTTTGGTTGGTTTTCAACGGCGAGATTTACAACCACGCTGAATTGCGTGTTGGTCTCGAACAACGCGGTCACATCTATACATCCCGCACAGACTCAGAAACCATTCTGCACCTTTATGAAGAACGCGGTCTCGATTTTGTTCATGACATCGAAGGCGACTATGCGATCGCGCTCTGGGACGCTGACCGCGAACAACTGGTGCTGGCCCGCGATCGCGCGGGAGTCAAGCCGCTCTACTTCTATCAAAAGGACGGACGGTTTATTTTCGCTTCCGAGATTAAAGCTATTCTCGAACATCCCGCGGTCACGCCGGAAGTTAACGAAGAGGCCCTCTATCACTACCTCACTCTCGTGACTACTCCCGCGCCGCAAACTCTCTTTCGCGAGGTGCAGAAAATCCCGGCCGGTCACATGATGGTCGTCAATCGTGCCGGCGCAGTGCGCATGACTCAATACTGGGACGCGCTGCCGCCCCTTTCTCCCATGGTGCGAAGTGAAGCCGAGCATCAGAAAAATATCCTGGAGTTGCTGCGGGCTTCGATTAAGAAGCGGATGATGGCGGACGTGCCGTTCGGTGTCTTTCTCTCCGGAGGCGTCGATTCGTCGGCGAACGTGGCCCTGATGTCCGAGCTGATGACACAGCCGGTCAGAACCTTTACGGTTGGCTTTCATGATACCGAAGCACTCAACGAGCTGGAGTCGGCGCGGGCGATATCCAAGCGCTTCGGAACGGATCATCACGAGGTAATGATCGGCCGCGCAGAGATGCAGAAGTTTTTGCCTGAACTTGTATTTCACCAGGACGAGCCGATTGCCGATCCGGTGTGCGTGCCCCTTTACTACGTTTCGAAACTGGCGCGTGAAACGGGCACGATCGTGGTGCAGGTCGGCGAAGGATCGGATGAAATCTTTGGCGGCTATGATTGGTTCAGGACGTATCTGCAGATCCAGGAAAGGTTCTGGCGGCACGCTGAGCGATTCCCGGTTTCTGTTCGCCGCGCCGCCACGCAATTGGCAAAACCCCTGGTCCGGAAGATGCTGAAGAAACGGATGGCCGGCGAATTAGTACGGCGTTTGGGAGCGAACGAGTCTCTGTTCTGGGGCGGAGCTATCGTGTTTGACGAAACGATGAAGCCGGCCGTGCTCTCAGCGCAGATGCTGGCACAGTACAACGGGCTTTCCACCTACGACGTCGTGCGCCGGTATCAGGAAACCATTGCCGCCACGCGTCCGGACTCGGATTTCGCTGCGCGCATGACCTATTTGGAATTGAAACTGCGCCTCCCTGAATTGCTGCTCATGCGGGTGGATAAAATCACTATGGCCACGTCGGTGGAAGCGCGCGTTCCTTTTCTCGATCATCATCTGATCGAATACGCCATGGGTCTGCCGCGAAGTCTGAAAGTGAAAGGCTCGACCGGCAAACACATTTTGAAGCGGGCGCTGGAATCAATTCTGCCGCGGGATGTGCTTTACCAGCCCAAGCGCGGTTTTGGCGCGCCTATAGATGAATGGTTTCGCGGGCCCGGCGGTGCAGATCTGGTCGGGCAACTGTTGCATTCGCCACTGCGCGAGCGGGACTTTTTTGATTATTCATTTATCAAGCGGATGGCTGATGAGCACGCCCGGGGCACGCGCGATTGGAGCGCGAATCTCTGGTGCCTGCTAAATTTGAGTTTGTGGTACGAGAGATGGATTGCGGGCAAGAGCTAGAGACGGAAACGGATCGCGGACATCCTGTCCGCCTGAGCGCGAAGCGCGAATGGAACTTTTGGATGTGATCGGTAGCGACTAAGCGTGGCGCGCACGCCCGCGGACAAGGATGTCCGCGATCCGGGGATTACTGTAGCGTGTTTCCACGATGTCAGAAAAGTTGTCAGAAACTCAAGACTCAGTCACGTTCAGCGCAGCAGCCGTGACCCCAATTGAAGCGGGGGCCTTCGGTAGCTTCGCATCCGGAGTAGCCCTGACGATCGTGACGCGGCTGCTCATGCTGGTAGGCACGGTCGGCGCCAGCGTGATCGTCGCGCGCTGGCTCGGGCCTGAAGGCCTGGGA
>DATNNY010000277.1:0-13554 GCA_035601635.1 Pyrinomonadaceae bacterium | reverse complement strand
GGCGGCGAAGTCAGTTTCGCAGGTCACGTCAGGAGCGCGCGCGGTTCGCAGTGTCGACTTAAATTTCGCGGGCGGAAAGATGGCCTATCTCGTCAATGACTTCAGGCATCTCGACGATCTCTTCGTCGCTGATCTTAACGGCCATAACGAACGCCGGCTGACAATTCTGAACCAGGCGTTGTGGAAGCAGCTAAAACTCGCCGATGTCGAGCGGTTCACTTACAAGGGCGCTGACGATTGGGACATTGACGGCTTTCTCGTCAAGCCGATCGGGTGGCAGGCCGGAAAGAAGTATCCGTTGATTCTCAGCATACATGGCGGGCCGGCGGGCCAGTACGGCGTTGATTGGTACCAGGAGTTCCAGGTTTACGCCGCCAAAGGTTATGCCGTCCTGTTCACGAATCCTCGCGGCTCAACCGGTTATGGGCAGAGGTTCGAACGCGGTATCGTGGGCGAATGGGGCGGCAAAGATTACCAGGACATCATGAATGGCCTGGACGTCGCGCTGAAGCAAAACCCCTGGATCGATCACGATCGAATGGGCGTGACCGGCGGCAGTTATGGCGGCTTTATGACCAACTGGATCGTGGGTCACACCGATCGCTTCAAGGCGGCGGTCACTCTGCGCAGTGTTTCCAATTTCATTTCCGACGACGGCACCCGCGATGGCGCCTACGGCCATAGCCCGGATTTCGGTGGCGATATTTTTCAGAAGATGGATTTATATTGGGACCGCTCGCCTTTGAAGTACGCCAGGAACGTAAAGACGCCGACACTGATCCTGCATTCGGACAACGACTATCGCGTGCCGATCGAACAGGGCGAGCAATGGTTTCGCGCGCTCAAACACTTCGGCGTGACCACCGAGATCGTTTTCTTTCCGCGCGAGAACCACAACCTGACTCGCTCCGGCGAGCCAAAGCATCTGGTCGAAAGCATGAACTGGCAACTCTACTGGTTCGACAGATTCTTAAATGGAAACGCGAGCGCGGTACCGCCCGATGCGAAGTGAAGGGGACTCGCAACTCGCCTGGCGGGCAGTCGCCCGCCTCTAAACGGTCCGACGGATTTTTCCTGGCCTGCCTCTTGCTATTTTTACGGCAAAGCCATTCGGGTGACCTGTTACGTTGCAGTTTAGCCAGACTTTCGACATCAAACAGGTACAGTCTCGCGAGGCGTAGGACTTAATCAACCAGCCGATTGAGAAGGGACAGCGTTTTGATCCATTGGGGTTTTGCGTTTCTGTTGAAGCGGCGACACATGTCCGGCGCGGCGTTCTTGCCCTCGCTGACACGCTCGCAAAGGGTCCTTGGAACCGGTTTCTTCCTGGCTCTTTCATTACAGTTGGTTCCAATGACTGAGGCTCAGACATTGCAGCGGGGCCAGGGTCAGTCACCAACAATTTCGCAGCCCGGTCAGACCGGTGGCCAACCCTCGTCACGATCAACTCCCGCGATAACAAGTCCGCAGCAGATACCCGGTGCGGCCAAAGTCAGCGCGGGACCATCAGCATTGAGTCTTGAGCAGGCGATCAAGCTGGCGATCGAAAACAATCTCGCGACCTTGCTGGCTAAAGAGCGCCGCAACGAAGCGCGCGGATTTGCAAAGGAAGCGCGGGCCGGTTTGTTGCCGAATATCTCCGGCGCTGCTTATCAGGCCAGCGTTACTGAGAATCTGGCCGCGCTGGGCTTCACGCCTGGACGATTTCCCGGCTTCACTTCCACGTTCATCGGACCTTTCAAAAACTTCGATGCGCGGGTGCGGCTCGAACAGACGATATTCAGTTTAAGCGCGCTCAGAACTTTTCAAGCCGGCCGTGCGGGTGTGCGAGTCGCCGAGATGGAAGAAGACCTGGCGCGCGAACAAGTGGCAACCTTCGCCTCTTTGGCTTATCTGGAATCGATGCGTGCCGATCGCGCGGTCTCGGCGGCGCAAGCAAATGTCACGCTGGCGCAGACTCTGCTGAAGCTGGCGCAGGATCAGCGTGACGCAGGGATTGCGACCGGGGTCGACTTGACCCGGGCTGAGACTCGATTGGCCCAGGAACAGGTCCGGCTATCGCGTGCGCAGACCGACGCGGAACAAGGGCGATTGCAACTACAACGGATCGTGGGACTGCCATTGGGTAGTCCGCTCACCCTCACTGATCCTTTGAGCTTTGTGATCGAGACCTTGCCTGCGATTGAAACTGCAGTCGCCCAAGCGGAAGACACTCGCGCCGAAGTGCGCGTCGCCCAGGCGCAGGTGACTGAAACCGTTTATCAAAGACGAGCCGCGCGGGCCGAACAACTCCCTTCGCTGGAATTTCTGGGTGACTATGGTGTCAGTGGCATCACACCTACGAACAGTGATTTACCAACGCGCCGGGCGGCGGTCCAATTGAATGTGCCGATTTTCAATGGTGGCTTAACGCGTGGACGAATTCAGGTAGCCAGCAGTCGTGCGAATGAAGCCGAACTGCAACTTGCCAGTGTTCGTGGTCAGGTCGAAGAGGATGTGCGGTTGGCATTTTCCGGATTGCGGACCACGGCTGAGACAGTGCGCGCAGCGGATCTGGCGGTCACTCTGGCTGAACGCGAATTGGAGATGGCGCGCGATCGTTTCCGGGCCGGCGTGGCCGATAGCATTGAAGTCGTTACGGCCCAAACGGTCCTGGCCAACGCGCGTTTGGATCAGGTTTCCGCGCTCGCTGTCTATAACGGAGCACGTCTGAATCTGGCGGCGGCTCTGGGTCGAGCACAGACGTTTCGCTGGTGAACGGTGAAGTCTCGGCAGGATAAAAGCTCTGTGCAAACTCTGTAGTCACTGTGGTGAATATTTTTCTGATGGACTTCACCACTGAGGCACAGAGAGTATTCACAGAGGAGCACCGAGATTTCCCTCAGTCAGTTAGTCTAAAGAATAGCGATGGAAAAAGACGAAGATAACGACAAGTCGGAAGCAAAGCAGCCGGAAGTTGCTGACGCTGATTCGCCCAACGATGCCGCCGGAAAGTCCGAAGAGCCCGACCACCCCGTCGATGAATACGGCGAACCGCTCGGCGATGAACAGCACGAGCACGTCAGGAAGCGGCCAGTTTACAAACGCCCCTCCTTCTTAATCGGCGCGGTCGTGGTTCTGCTGATCGTGGCAATCGTGGGTTTGCGCTACTGGCTCTATGCGCGCTCGCACGAATCTACCGACGACGCTTTCATTGATGGAAACATCGTTCAGGTAAGTCCCAAAGCTTCGGGTTATATCACCAGGGTCTATGTTAAAGACAATCAGAGCGTGAACACCGGCGACCTGATTGCCGAGATTGATCCGCGCGACTACGAAGCAAAGGTGGCGCAGGCTAGAGCAGCACTGAATGCCGGCCGCGCCCAACAGAAACAAGCCCAAACTCAGGTGACTCTGACTCGGGTTACGGGCCGCGCCAATGTGCAGCAGGCGGCGGCGGGAGTACAGCAGGCGCGTTCCGGAGTGGCCTCGGCGCGGGCCGGCGCGGCGTCTGAGCGTAGTCGAACCAATCAGGCGGCAGCGGGAATTAATGCCGCATCAGCGAATGTCCAACAAGCACAGGCCCAGGTGTCGGCCGCAATGGCCGAGGCCGCTCGTGCTAATGCAGACGTGCAGCGGTATCAAATGCTTTATGACAAGGACGAGATTTCCCGGCAGCGTCTGGATCAGGCAATCGCCGCCGCGCGCACCGCCAACGCGCAAGTCGATGCAGCGAGAGAGAGAGTCGCCGCCGCCCAGGCGCAAGTCAACGAAGCCCAGGCGTCGACGTCTGCCGCCGCGCAAACTGCGCAGCGGGCCCGGACGCAAATTGGCGGCGCGCAAGCACAGGTGAACGAAGCCATCGGCAAGCTCGCGCAGGCAAATACTGCCCCGCAACAGGTCCAGGTCAGCCAGGCGCAGGCAGCTTCGGCCGGGGCGAACCTCGAACAGTTGCAGGCCGCGCTCGATCAGGCTGAACTGGAACTTTCTTACACGAAGATTTTTGCGCCGGAATCCGGACGCATTGCGCGCAAGGCGATCGAGGTCGGCACGCTGGTCCAGGTTGGTCAGCCGTTAATGGCCGTCGTGCCGGGTGACGTTTGGGTGACCGCGAACTTCAAAGAGAGTCAGATTGGAAATATTCATTCCGGCGAACCGGTCGACTTGAGTATCGATGCATATCCTGACCGGACTTTCAAAGGACATGTGGACAGTATTCAGGCCGGGACCGGCGCGCGATTCAGTTTGATCCCGCCAGAGAACGCGACCGGCAGTTACGTGAAAGTCGTCCAAAGGGTCCCGGTCAAGATCGTCTTTGAGCCAAACCAGATCGATCCACAACATGTGCTGGCGCCCGGGATGTCGGTTGTGCCCGAAGTAAAAATAAAGTGACTCTGGAGTGTGGTGGACAAGCGCAGCGCGACACCGTTTTTTATAGTTCGGAGTCCCGCCTTTAGGCGGAAGGATTAGAAACAATACCGCCTAAAGGCGGAACTCCAAACCAAAGACGCGGAACTCCAGACAAACCATAGCGCCATCGCCGCTTCGGCCGGCGCACTCCAAATTAGGATCAGATGAGCGCGATTGCTGAAAGACTTAAACCCGCGGCGAGGCGGACCACTGAGGCCGCTCGCGAGTGGACGCCCAGCTTCAATCCCTGGTTAATCGCGGCCTCAGTGATGCTGGCCACTTTCATGGAAGTGCTGGATACTTCCGTGGCCAACGTCGCCCTGCCGCACATTGCCGGCAACCTCTCCGCGACTCCGGAAGAAGCAACCTGGGTCCTGACCAGCTATCTGGTCTCGAACGCGATAATTCTTCCCGCCGCGAACTGGCTGGGTCGCTATTTCGGGCGCAAGAGATTCCTGATTGTTTGTATCGCGATCTTCACCTTGTCATCCGTACTGTGTGGCGCTGCTACCAGTTTGGGAATGCTGATCGTGGCGCGGATCGCACAGGGCGCGGGCGGCGGTGCGCTGCAACCCATTGCCCAGGCTGTTTTGATGGAAAGTTTTCCGGTTGAGAAACGTGGTTCGGCGATGGCGGTCTTCGGTCTCGGCGTAGTAGTTGCCCCCATCATTGGACCGACTTTGGGCGGATGGATCACCGACAACTATTCCTGGCGTTGGATCTTTTACATCAATATTCCCATCGGAATTCTCGCGATATTTATGGCGCGAACCTTCATCGAAGATCCGCCCTACATCAAGAATCAAAGACCGGGCCGCATTGACTACATCGGCTTTGGATTGATGGCCCTGGCTTTGGGAGCAGTGCAGTTGGTGCTCGATAAAGGCCAGGAAGCGGAATGGTTCGCCTCGTCTTTCATCACCTGGGTAACCATTTTTTCCGTCGCCGCGGCAATTTCATTCGTCATTTGGGAGTTGAGATCGAAGGACCCCATCGTGGATCTGCGGGTCCTGGTTAATCGCAACTTCGCGGTCGGCACTTCTTTGATGGTCGTTATGGGCATTGTCCTCTATGGCACGATTGCGCTCTTGCCTTTGTTTCTGCAGACGCTCTTGGGCTATCCGGCAGTGTCCAGCGGCATGGCGGTCAGCCCGCGCGGCTTCGGCGCCGTGGTTTCAATGCTGATCGTGGGTCGCCTCATCGGCAAGATCAACAGCCGCTATCTGATCATGTTCGGATTCGCCGTACTTGGCTATTCAACTTATCAGTTCAGCAATATCAATTTGGAAATTTCTATTAGCAGTATTGTTTGGCCCAGCATCACTAGTGGATTTGCGATGGGATTTATTTTTGTTCCCCTAACTACGATGGCCCTGGGCACTCTCAGTAACGAGCAAATGGGCAACGCCTCGGGTGTCTTTAATCTCATGCGCAACACCGGCGGCAGCGTCGGCATCGCCACCGTCACAACCTTGCTGGCCCGGGGCGCGCAGACTCATCAGGCGGCTATGGTTTCACACTTAACGCCTTACGATCCGGCTTATCAGGAGCGCTTGCACCAACTCGCACAGGGGTTTGCGACGCGCGGCAGTTCGGTCGTGGCCGAGCAACAGGCTTATGCGGGACTCTATGGAACGCTGGTGCGACAGGCAATGCTGCTCTCTTATATCGATGTCTTTCGACTGCTCGCGTTTCTCTGCCTGCTCTGCATTCCAGCAACGCTATTGTTCCGGCGAATCAAGGCCAGGGCCGGGCCGGTGGCGATGCATTAAGAATTAGTTTCGAGAGGGAGATGACCTTTGCGTTCTGGTAGCCGGAAAAATGGATTCGCGACGTGCGCGTGGCCGCTTATTTTATTCGTCGCATTAACGACCTGCGCGACCAGCCTCTTTGCACAGCGGAAAAAGCCCGCCGCCAAACCGCCGCTTCCACCGGCACAAGCCGGCAACGAACTCTCGAAACTGCGTGATGAGTACATCAAGGCCACCAAAGAATACAAAGCCAGTCTCGAACGACTATTGGTTCTTTACCAGGAGAGCGCGCGCAAAGCCGAGCAGCGCGCGGTCCAATCGCAGAAGTTGTTGGCGGACGGTTTGATTTCAAAGCGCGAAGTCGAAAAGAGCGACAGCGCGCTGGCTGAAATGAATCTCAAAGTCAGCGGCGCGAAGCAGCAGATTGCTACCGCTGACACCGACATCGCGCAAACCCTGATCGAAATCGAGGGCGAGAAGGAGATCGCGAAACTTGGCCGGGTACCGAAGGGAAAACTGCTGAGAACAACTTCCTTTATTCGCTATAATGGAACCGGGTCGTGGTTGCTCTCGCAGGCCCCGAAGATCGAAGGCTTCTTTCAACAGACATTCAAGCACCCTTTACCGATTGCGGTGTTTGGGCAGGGAGCGATCCATAACCAATGGCGGCTGGATCATCGTAATGCCATGGATATCTCGCTGAATCCCGATGGAGCCGAAGGCCAGGCTTTGATGAATTTTCTCCAGATGAGCGGCATTCCCTTTTCGGCTTTTCGCGCGGCGATTCCGGGCGTGGCCACGGGCCCGCACATTCATATCGGCATGCCTTCGCATCGTTACTAGTGGCACAGACTTCAGTCTGTGGTTAACTTACAAAACGGAATCACAGACTAAAGTCTGTGCCGCCAGGGCAATTATGATCAGAAAGACAATTACTATTTCCCGCCAGATGGGGACCGGTGGGTCCTATATTGGACAAGTGATTGCCACGCACCTGGGCCTGAAGTATGTCGATCGCGAAGTGCTGCATCAGGCGGCTAAAGAATTCGGCTGTGACGAAGAAACGGTAGCGGCCCGGTCTGAGAGAATTTCATCTTTTTGGGAGCGTGTCCTGGGCGGCCTATCGCTGGGAGGCGCGGACACGCATTACAACCCGCCACCGCTGCGCACTTTTTCTGACCGTGAACTATTTGAAAAGCAGGTCGAAATTCTCAAGCGAATCGCCACGAACAATGATTGTGTGGTCGTCGGTTGGGCCGGTGTTTTCCTTTTGCCGCGACATCGCGGAACGTTCAGCGTGTTCTGTCATGCGCCCCGGAGCTTTCGCGCCAGGCGTTTGATGAACATCTATCCGGATTTAAGCGATGAAAAGGCGCGCCTCCTGATTACCGAGTCGGACCGCACTCGCGAAATCTATTTCAATGAAATGACCGATCATGATTGGACCTGCGCCCGGAATTACAACCTCTCGATCGATACGAGCTTGATGCCGCTGGATCAAATCGCCGAATTGATTATTAAACTTTCTGAACGACAACGTGCGTAACTGCCGGACGTCGATCCCAGCTGATGAGGTCAGTACCGGGAGCGGTAGCGACCGGGTCATCGTCATGGTCATCTCGACCGCCGCGTACATCGAGACCCGGTCGCTACCGCTCCCGGTACTGACCTAATTACCCGCGTCGTAGCAGGAGTTCCGCTATTTAATCTCGTCCAATCTGTCCTTCGCCTGCGCAATCATCCAACGCAGCCTGGTAAAATCATCGAGGGTCATCAACAGACGCGATCGATCAAAGAAGCCGCCTTCAACCGCGGCCGCAACCCCGCCTGTCACTTGCTTAAAGACCAAAATTTCAAAGTCGCCCTTGGTGCGATAGCGCGCTTCAAAGTGTGTGAGTTTAGTGATCGAGTCATCCGACTTGGCGATCGCATCGAAGGCTTTGACGAGCGGATCGATTTCGTCATAGTCGATCAACGCACGAATTTCGCCTGGGGGTCCGCCATCGGCTACCATCGTGATCACCACTCCGGCGACTCGCGTCGAGTTATTGCTGTCGCGAATCTCAGTGGCTTCGACGCGGGCCGTGCCATTCTGCGCCCGCAAGGTCGCGACGTAGGTACGTCCTTTGATCAGAATCGTGCCGATCCGGCCTTCGAACTCTTCCAGCTTGTTGCGCGGTTCGTAAAACTGCGGATCGCGCGGCGGCGGCACGCGCTCCCAGCGCCGCTGCGCACACACTGAACCAAAACACGCGACGATGACTATGGTTGAGAGAAGTAATGAGCGAGAACTCATAACGACACCTCTTTCGTTTGTCGTAAGTTAGAAAACCGTTGGCAGAGATCGGGAGAGAAGAACCTGTTGAGTGTAACCCCTGCGAAGGGGAAGAGTTCCAAAATGTGGCACAGACTTCAGTCTGTGATTGCATAGGGACTTAATCACAGACTGAAAAGTCTGTGCCACTAACGCTCTTTGGCGATCAGCTGCTCAGCAGCGGACTCGGGTGGTCTCTCCGTGACGGGCAGCGGCGGCGGCGGATTGGCGACCAGTTTTTCGAGCGCGGCTTCGACAACTTCGTTGATGCGGTTGACGGGCACAATTTCCAACTCGCGGCGCACGTCTTCGGGAATGTCTTTCAAGTCGGCTTCGTTGCGCGCCGGCAGGATAATGCGGTGAATGCCGGCCCGATGCGCGGCCAGAACTTTCTCTTTAATTCCGCCGACGGGAAATACCAAACCCGACAGCGTGATCTCGCCGGTCATGGCCGTGTCCGGCCGCACGCGGCGGCCGGTGTAGAGTGAAGCGAGCGCGGAAGTGATAGTGACGCCCGCGCTCGGTCCATCCTTAGGAATTGCCCCAGCGGGCACATGCAGATGCACACCATACTCCTTGAACATTGTGGGGTCGATGCCGAACTCCTGCGCATGCGCCCACAGATAAGATCGCGCGGCCCGCGCCGATTCCTGCATCACTTCGCCGAGTTGGCCGGTAATGGTAAAGCCGCCGCCGCCCCCCGGAAGCAGCGTCGCTTCGATAAACAGCAGCACCCCGCCCATGTCTGTCCAGGCCATGCCGGTCGCCACTCCCGCTGGTAATTCCTTGCGAGCTTCTTCAGGGTAGAAGTGCGGCGCGCCCAGAAAATCCGGAATGTCTTCCGCGTCGACCGTGACTTTTTCCGTTTCTCCCTGAGCGATCTTCAAGGCAACTTTTCGTCCCAGCCGACCGATAGTCCGTTCAAGTTGGCGCACGCCTGCCTCGCGCGTGTAACGCGCCGCGATCAGGTTGACCGCAGCGTCAGTGATTTCGAGTTGCTCTGGAGTCAAACCGTTCTCGCGCACCTGCCGCGGGATTAGATAGCGACGCGCTATCTGGAGCTTCTCACGATCGCTATAACCGGCGAGCTGGATCACTTCCATGCGATCGCGCAGCGGCGGCGGAATCGGGCCGAGCTGATTAGCCGTAGCGATAAAGAAAACTTTCGAGAGATCGAACGGCAGATCCAGATAATGATCCGTAAAGGTGTTGTTCTGCTCGGGATCCAAAATCTCCAGCAGCGCAGCCGACGGATCGCCACGATAATCCGCGCCCAGTTTGTCGATCTCGTCGAGCATCATTACCGGGTTGTTGACTCCGGCACGACGAATTGATTGCACGATGCGCCCGGGCATCGCCCCAACGTAAGTGCGACGATGGCCGCGCAGCTCGGCTTCATCGCGCACGCCGCCCAGACTCAAACGCTCAAAGTGACGGGTCATCGCGCGGGCGATCGAACGACCCAGAGAAGTCTTGCCGACCCCGGGCGGTCCGACAAAACAAAGAATCGGGCTCTTCGCATCAGGCCGCAGTTTGATCACCGCCAGGAATTCCAGAATCCGCTCTTTGACGTCCTCGATGTCATAGTGATCTTCGTCCAGAACTTTCTGTGCTTCATTCAGATCCAACCGATCTTCGGAAGACTTCAGCCACGGCAGCTCCAGGATGAAATCAAGATAAGTGCGAATGACGTGATAGTCGGGCGCCATCGCCGGCAGTTTCTCCATCCGGCTCAGCTCGCGTTCGGCTTCCTTGCGAACTTCGTCCGGCAGATCTGCCTTTGCCAGCCGCTCGCGCAACTGTGCGGCTTCGGCCTGCTCGCCGCCCTCGTCGTCGCCCAACTCTTTCTGGATCGCTTTCATCTGCTGGCGCAGCACATAGTCGCGTTGCGCCTTATCCATTTCGGTCTGGGCTTCGCTGGCAATTTTCGAACGCAGGCGAATGATCTCGACTTCGCGCGCGAGAAAATCGTGAGCGTGGTGCATCAGATCGTCGACGGTGTTGGCTTCCAGCATTTGCTGCTCTTTATCAACACCCAGACTAAGGATCGAGCCGAGGAAGTATGCGAGCCGGACCGGATCGTCCGCGCTGAGCACGACCATGCGGACTTCCGGCGGCACCTGCGGCAGGTAAGCCAACGCCTGTTGAATCAACTGCTGAACGTTGCGTTTGGCGGCCTCGACCTCTTCTTTGTTTCTTACTTCGAGCTCGGGAAGAATCTGCACGCGGGCGCGCAGCATCGGCTCGCGCTGCGTCCATTCCAGCACGCGGATGCGATCAGACCCCTGGACGATCAGGTGCAGCGTGTCTTCGACTCGCTCCATCCGTTTGATCATTACCAGCGTGCCGATTTCAAAAAGGTGTTCGGGATCCGCGTCACCGTCCGAAGTCTTGTCAGGCCGCACACTGACGCAGGCCAACAATTTTTCTTCGCTCGAGAGTGCGGCTTCGACCGCGGCTATGGAAGCGGGCCGGCCAACCGACAGCGGGACCATCGTCTCGGGAAACAGCGTAGTGTTCTGCAGCGGCAGGACCGGAATTTCAAAAGGCACGCCTTCGCGTTTCTTTGGCGTCGCTTCCTTTTCGGGTGTTTTTTCTACTTCAGCCATTGCTTTAGAAAATGAACTTGGTTGAAATCTTTCAGAGGCTCCAAATCACCGGCTGCCTGCGGCGCTGGCGCGGCCCTTCTGTTCCTCTTCCTCCTCAACCAGGCGGAGAATCAGAAGACCGTGATGATAGTCGCGTTCGATCGTCGCGTGTTCTATAGAGCGGGGAAACTGGATCATTTTCTCAAACCGGCTGTAGGTAATCTCGAGCTGGTAATGGGAGATTCCTTCGCCGCAAATACCGTCGCGGCGTGATCCGCTGAGGCGCAGCACCCGGTCGTCGAGGGTAACCTGGACGTCCCCGGGCTCAATCCCGGCCAAATCGACTTTCACGATCCAGCCATTCCCGGTGCGATACACGTCAGCCGCGGGACACCACAAACGTCCTGAAGGGCGCGTATCACGCGAGCCCTGAATCGAACGAAAGTAACGCTCAAAAGATTGGCCGGACATAAAGACAGCTCCAATCAGAAATCATTGAAAGTTCAGGGGAAAATCGATGAGTGAATTATAAAGGTTTCGCCGCCGAATGTCAGGCGAAGGTGCAAATTCCGGGCATGGCTCATTTCAACCATCATTTCCTATCGCTTCGACCGGGCAACAAGCCATCGCTTCCTCGCACGCTACGAGTTCCGTTTCGTTTTCAGGTTGTTTACTGACGTAGGAATAAGCGTCCTTGAAAGAGCGGGTGAAGTTTTTGGGAGCAGTCTCGCGGCAGACATCACAGTCGATGCAGGAAGAATCAACGTAGAAAGCACCAGGTGTGTTGTCTTTAACTTTGTCGTTTGGGTCTGGCAAGTCGGCAGATTACGCAGGTTTCATCGAATAGACAAACTCCGAGAGGGGCGCAAGTCCTCCTGAACTCATTAGTGTAACTTAGTGTGATTTCGTGGATCGCTGGTAATCGGATGGCCGGAAACTGCTATCCACTAAATCACACGAATGAACTTGAACCCGCGTGTCTTCACCGCCTCAAGACTATTTTCCTGCCGTGAAGAACCAACCACGCGGCAGTTGCAGCTTGTTTCTCATCTGTTCGCCACGGAGGTGCGATTGTTCGGCCGAGGCCGTTTAGCTTTTTCTTGAGGGTCGCACTCTGCGCACCGAGTTCGATCTTAGTAAGACCGTCAAAGTCTCGGTCCGGAAATGTTCGCCAGCGTAGGCTGCTCGCGTCCGCCGCGAGATCCAGCACGCGCCGAAACAAAACTCCCTCGGCAGCGTGCGCGCGGATGTGAAAGTTGCCGATGCGAGCCAGGTCCTTGTCTTTGGCGCCGACGATCCCAACTCCCGACACTTTCATTCCCGCGGACTGGAGTTCTTTGATCAGTTGGGCCAGGGCTTTTCGGGCAATGGCCTCGATCGCGCGGGCGGATTTGCGGACGGCTTTCTCACTCTCTTCCCACGGCAGATCCATTACTTCGTGATAGGGCTGTGCCGTAGCGGGGACCTTCGGATCGGCCAGCTTCATCTCGAATTTCTTCAAGACCAACGGTGCGTCGCTCGCGCCGCCCAGCACGACTGCGATAGCGCGGGCCGTCTTGGCACGGAGGCCGATGGCGACGAGGTTGGATTCTTTCATGGCCACCAAGATTGTAGGGGCAGCCCTTGTGGCTGCCCGCGACGACGGGCTAAGCCCCGCGACGACGGGCTAAGCCCCGCGACGACGGGCAGGGACAAGCCCTGCCCCTACGACATCATTTATGGATGTGTCATCTCTTCAGGCTTAACCAACTCGTCAAACTTCTCGCCGGTTAAGAGGCCCAGCTCGATGGCCGCCTCGCGCAAGCTAAATTTTTTCTTGTGCGCATGCTTGGCAATCTTTGCTGAGTTGTCATAGCCGATGTGCGGATTCAACGCGGTGACCAGCATCAGAGAACCGCGCAGATTGGCATCGATCTGCTCGCGATTGATGGTCATGCCGGCGATGCAGTATTCGACAAAGCCGTGACTCGCGTCGTGTATCAGGCGAATCGAGTGCAGCAGATTGTGAATCATCACCGGCTTGAAGACATTCAATTCAAAGTTGCCCTGCGAACCGGCAAAGCCTATGGCTGCATCGTTGCCCATTACCTGCACTGCGATCATCGTCATCGCTTCGCTCTGCGTCGGATTAACTTTGCCGGGCATGATCGACGAGCCGGGTTCGTTCTCCGGAATAACCAGTTCGCCCAAACCGCAACGTGGCCCGGAAGCCAGCCAGCGAATGTCGTTGGCGATCTTCATCAGCGACGCCGCCAAAGTCTTCAAGGCGCCGCTACAGAAAACAATTTCATCGTGGGCTGAAAGCGCCGCGAACTTGTTGGGATGCGATTTGAAAGGCAGTCCGGTTAATTCGGCGATCTTCTTCGCGGCCCGCTCGCCGAATTCCGGATGAGCATTCAAGCCGGTGCCCACCGCCGTGCCGCCAATCGCCAGATCGTAAAGCCCGGGCAGCGTCGTATTAATTCGATCGATGTCCCGCTCGAGCAGACTGGCCCAACCGGACATCTCCTGA
>DATNNY010000276.1:0-3373 GCA_035601635.1 Pyrinomonadaceae bacterium | reverse complement strand
GTAACAAGATCCCTCAGGAACAAATATATTCTGGACGCACTGCCGTTGGATTGCGACAGGGGGAATGGGCGCAGTCGCTCGATATACTGGACGATCAGATTGTCCGCGGCCTTTCGATCTCGGGCGGCTAACTCGAAGATTGTGGCCCCGACATTCAACATCGTGGGATCAGCATCAATTGCTTTGAGTACATAATCGCTCGCAGTTTCATTGTCGCCGGCTGCAAATGATTTAGCGGCGAGATCAGAATAAAGCTGATGGGTCTCAAGGTGCCCGAGCTTTTTCTCGCTCGATTGGGTGAGTTCTTGTGTAAAAGCTTTGTCGCGGCCGGCAATCTCAAGAACACGATAACGAATGGCGTTGCGAGCAATTTGAAGGGCGGAAGGAGCTGTTGGGGCTGAGCCAATCGCTCTATCGCGAAGTTTGATCTGCTCTTCCTCCTCCGGGAACGTAAGCCCGTAGGCTTCGCGCAACAGTTTCATGGACCAGTTCCGGTCGAGCGTCCACGCGGCATCGGCAATTTCCGTCTTAGCCGACGCTCGTGCCAAAGGCTGATCGAGCTTCGCAGCCCTTGACTCCAATCCTCGAAGATCAGAAAGGAGCAAGTCTATTTCTAAGCGCACTTCTTCACTAGCACCGTTAGGCCGATTATTCTGGATTGCTTGACCGCGGTGAGATGAAGCTGTGAGGAGTATGACTGCCAAAAGCAGCACAACTCGTATTGTCATAAATCGCATCGATGTGGTTCCCATTGAAGTCAATCTTATTTCTAGCTTAACTACAGCCCGATGAGGTCGCTCTCAGAACTAAAGGCAACAAGGGAAAATGGAGGCGCAACTCGTCTATAAAGAAGTTGCGCCTCCTGAGAGCAGTGGACACCGTCTTAATTTTATGGACACTCGCCAGGCAGGACATCAAAATAAGTATAGGTATTAGTAGGCGCATACCATACCACTACATAGTTTCCCGCAGAACTCCCGCAACTGCGAGCGGCGTAGCTTCCGTCGGCACCCCAACCTATCATCTCGTAAGTATTTGCGGAACTCCCAACTGTCAGCGCCGAGGCGGCCAGGGTTACAACAGCCGTGATGATCAACTTCCTGAAATGTTTTCTGAGGACCTGCATTTTGTGGGCTCCTTTTGTTTGTGAAAGTTAAAAGCGTGGGCCGGATCCTGAGGAGGATGAGGCCGATGGTGAAACGGCCCTGATTGGAAGCAATAACACCAGTTTGGGAGCGCAGGCCTATGCCTAAAGGACTGTGAAGTCAATAGAAATCACGTAAGAAACATATCTTGCGTAGGTGCGGGAGTTACGATCTTTGGTTGGGAGGTTTGCAACTGTACCACGAAAGCAAATGCCTTAGTTCCCGTCACTCCCCGAAGTGTCCAGCACATCATGTCGCGTGATGATGCCGGTGATCCGGCCGTACTCTTCAATCAAAACAGCGGGGCTTGTACGCAGTTTCCGCGACACCACGTTTACGTCGTCGTCGACGTCGACGGTGGGAAAGCCTTTGTCCATCAACTTGCTGACGGGAGCTTCCAATAGATCGCGATCGTTAAAGACCTTGGAGAGCAAATGATTCTCTCTCAGAGATCCGACTGACTCGCCGTCCTCGAGCACTGGAATCTGAGTCAATCCCAACTCATTCATCTTGGCCAGGGCTTCGGCTACCCGATCATTCGGAGCTACCACGACCAGCGCCTTGGGCGATAGAGCGCCTTTGGTTTCGCTAATAAGCCCCGCCGTGATTTTTTGCGGTTCGAGCAGGCGCTTTTCTTTCATCCACTCGTCGGAATGAAACTTTGTCAGATAGTGTTCGCCGGTGTCGCACACGATAAAGACGACGATGGCGTTCTCATCCAGATCTTTGGCGACGCGCAATGCCGCGGCGCAATTCGTCCCGGTCGAGCCGCCGCAGAAGATGCCTTCCACTCGTCCCAACTGCCGCGCCATATCAAACGATTCCCGATCGGCGATGTTCATCACCTCGTCGACATACTCCAGGTGGGCGTTCCCGGGCAAAACTTCCTGACCGATGCCCTCGACGAGATAAGGAGTTGTTTCCGGAACCTGGCCCGTCTCTTTGACAGTCTTGTAAATAGATCCAAAAGGGTCGGCGCCGATGACTTTGATGTCGGGATTTTTTTCTTTCAGATATTTTCCGGCGCCGGAAATCGTCCCGCCAGTGCCGATGCCTGAGACAAAGTGTGTGATCTTTCCTTCGGTTTGCTCCCAGAGTTCGGGGCCGGTGGTGCGATAGTGAGCTTCCGGATTCGCCGGGTGGGAATACTGATCGGGATAGAAAGAGTTGGGGGTCTCAGCGGCAATGCGGCGCGCAGTCGAAACGTAATGATCCGGCGTGCCCGGTTTGGCGGACACCGGAGTAATCACGACATCAGCGCCGAGAGCTTTTAGATACCGCGACTTCTCGACCGATGCTTTATCGGTCATGACAAAGATGCACTTGTAACCTTTTACTGAAGCGGCGATCGCTAAACCAATGCCGGTGTTGCCGGAAGTCGCTTCCACGATGGTGCCGCCCGGCTTCAGTTTCCCTTCGCGCTCGGCGGCCTGAATCATCGAGATGCCGATGCGATCTTTTACCGAGAAGCCCGGGTTGAGATTCTCCATTTTCGCCAGGATCAATGGCTTCAATCCCTTGTTCAATCGATTGAGCTTCACCAGAGGAGTGTGGCCGATCAGACCCAGGACATCTTCGTAATAGTTCATAAGGTTCTGCTGCGCAATAAGATTAGCGAACGCGAGATTACTACAACTCTGTATGAGCAGGAACAGGTATTCTGTCGGAAGTCATATCGTTTTGCCAAATAAGGATGAGGAAGACCGGTGGTTACCTTTTATTTCAGCGCCTCTTGCAATAGACCTTCACCGCCGAGGGCAGAGAACGCGGAGATGGCGCAGCGAAAACGTGACCAGGAGGTCAGCGGTGATGCTGGCGCTTGATACAGAACCGTGAGCGGTAGCGACCGAAACCGGGGATCAACTAATTTTCTCGAGGCATCTTCTTCAAGAACCGCTACTTTGAGAGTTGAGCGTGAGATCCGGTCGCTACCGCTTCCGGTTCTGTAACGCGGGGCCTCTTGCGGGGCCAACCAACCGATCGAATCGTTACCTTTCGACAAGTCGAGTTGCTTGCTTGACTCCGCCGGTTGCCCACGTATAATTCTGACTTCCGTTGTGGGCCGATAGCTCAGTTGGTAGAGCAGCTGACTCTTAATCAGCGGGTCGCAGGTTCGAGCCCTGCTCGGCTCACCATTTAATACTAATGAACTCAATAGTTTACAGGCAACTTCCTCAATCAAAGCAAAACGGCTAGTGTCACTATAGTGGCACAACTTTTCCTAGTGT
>DATNNY010000275.1:0-2455 GCA_035601635.1 Pyrinomonadaceae bacterium | reverse complement strand
CGATAACACAGTTGGCCTCATACATATCAAGGAACTGCTTCCTATGATGCGCGAGCCGCATCCTGATCTATTGAAGATCAAACGCGATTTAATTCCCGTGCCGGAGATGATGCCCCTTGAAAAATTGCTCAAACTATTCCTGAGCAAGCATGCGCATCTTGCACTCGTGGTGGACGAGTTTGGCGGAACTGTTGGCATGGTGACAATGGAGAACGTTCTTGAGGAGCTAGTCGGCGATATTCAGGACGAGTTTGATTTCGAAAAAGAAGAGTTTCGCAAGATCAACGCGAATGAATTCAGCGTGGACGGATCGCTCGGCCTTTATGAGCTGAACGACCTCGCGAAGCTTGACTTGGAAAGCGCCGATGTAAGCACGATCGGCGGTTACGTCACCCATCTTCTCGGCCATCTGCCAAAGACAGGCGAACAAGTTAACATCGATGATTATCTGGTCACGGTTTCACAAGCCGACAACCGCCGCGTGAAGCAACTTCACTTTAAGAAGTTGAACGACGGTGCGGCGAATACGTCGGCGCCTGAGGAAGCACGCATTCGCGAGCCGTGACCTCGGACTGCTAGACGACCGCCCGCGCCAGCTCGGCACGGAGCGCCGGACGCCGTCGCAATTGTGCGGTCAATGCTGCGATAGCGTGGAGCGTGGATGGACTGATGTGATGTTCCATCCCTTCGACGTCGTGATAGATCACCCGATCGTCGAGGCCGAGAAGAGTAAGAAAATCAGTGAGCAGTTCATGGCGACGCGCAATGTTTCTGGCCAGTGTTTCGCCCGCGGTTGTCAGGACCAGTCCGCGATACTTCTCGTACTTGAGCAAGCCTTCGCCATCGAGCCGCTGTACCATGTTGGTTACGCTGGCCTGTGAAATTTTCAACGCAGCCGCGATATCGACTACGCGGGCGTAGCCCTTGACGTTAATGAGCTCGAGAATGCGCTCGAGATAATCCTCCACGGTGGTGGAGCTACCGAGAGCGGATCGCTGTTTCTTCTGCGGCATCAACGCGGAAGATAGGAAGGAGACAAAATAAGTCAACTCACAGAATGATTTGACCGATTAACTAAATTAGATAACCCTAATCCTCGAGTGAAAAGGAAAGTGCAATGAATCAATCAAACCAGCGAACGGCGATCGAGCTTGGACTCGGATGGCGCAGAACAACACCGCGCGTCTCGTTAGCCGAAGTTCACCGGAGCGTCGTCGTTCCGGTGACCGCGTCGTTTTGGCGGAAACTCTTCGCGTTTTCTGGGCCCGGTTTTCTTGTCGCGGTCGGCTACATGGATCCGGGTAATTGGGCAACCGACCTGGCCGGCGGCGCACGGTTCGGTTACTCGCTCCTGGCGGTCATTATGATCTCCAATTTGATGGCGATTCTGCTTCAGCACCTGTGCATCAAGCTCGGCGTTGCTACGGGCCGCGACCTGGCACAGGCCTGTCGGGATCACTACTCAACACTAACGGTCTGGTCTCTCTGGATTCTCTGCGAAATCGCTATCGCGGCGTGTGATCTCGCCGAGGTAATCGGGTCGGCCATCGGGTTACAACTTCTCTTCGGCATCCCGTTGTTCTGGGGCTGTTTGATTACCGCAACCGATGTGCTGGCGGTGCTCTATTTGCAAAACAAAGGCTTCCGTTACATCGAGGCGCTAGTCATCACACTCATAGCCACTATCGGCGGTTGTTTCACTGCTGAGCTGATTTTTTCAAAACCAGAGTTGACAGGGGTTTTGTCCGGTTTCGTGCCAAGAGGCCAGATCGTCACCAATCAGGGGATGCTTTACGTCGCCATGGGCATCCTTGGTGCGACCGTAATGCCGCACAATCTTTATCTGCACTCGTCCATCGTGCAGACGCGAAAGTTCGAACAAACGTCTGCCGGCAGAGGGGAGGCGATCAAATTCGCAACCATCGATTCGACGTTCGCACTCATGTTTGCCTTGTTCATTAATGCCGCGATCCTGATTCTGTCCGCCGCTGCCTTCCATTGGTCTGGCCATCAAGACGTCGCGGAGATTCAGGAAGCCTACCAATTGCTCAGCCCGCTGTTGGGCGTCGGCGTGGCGAGCATTCTCTTTGCCGTGGCGCTCCTTGCTTCGGGGCAAAACTCGACCCTTACCGGCACACTTGCCGGTCAAATTGTGATGGAAGGCTTCCTTAACATCCGGATTACGCCGTGGCTGCGGCGTTTGATCACGCGGCTTATTGCTATCGTGCCTGCGCTTTTGGTGATCGGATTTTTCGGCGAAAGCAAAACCACCGAACTGCTTGTCGCCAGTCAGGTCGTACTTAGCATGCAACTTGGTTTCGCTGTGTGGCCGCTGATGCGGTTCACGAGCGAAAAGGCCAAAATGGGTGAGTTCGCAAACGGTCTTTGGATAAAAATCCTAGGGTGGACGGTGGCCGGTATTATTATTGTGCTCAATGTGAAGCTGCTCTTGGAC